>JASFGF010000196.1:0-5753 GCA_050123915.1 Desulfobacterales bacterium
TACCATAAGCCACCTTAAAAATATATCCAACATCAACGATTATTCATTTTTTACCTATTCTTTGCAAACGCCGCAAATATTGCAAGATTCCATGGGGCAAGGGGGCGAGGTTTTACCCTGAAGGGCTCTTTTATACTCTGTCTCGAGAAAAGATTTTCTGATGCCGTGATCGATGAAATCCCAGGGAAGAAGTTCGTCCAAAGAACGCTCCCTGAGAACATAAAAATCAGGGTTTATGGGAGAAGATTTAAAGGTTTTGGGCCAGTTTCCATGATTCGTGTTCACCAGGGACAGAAGTTGTGCAACCTTGCGATCTCCCCGTGACAGCAATGCCTGAATGTAAGCCCATCTGGGAATATCCGCATGGACACGAACATTTGCCACCCTCTTCAGCCCGTTCTTGACTTTCTTTATCTTCTCTTTAAGCACATGAACATCATCCATCTTGACCCATTGAAAAGGAGTGAACGGTTTAGGGACAAAGCTGTTCAGACTGATGGTGATGTCTCCCATGCGTTTTTTGGCCCGGCTCGATTTGAGAAACTGATGTTTGATTTTTTTGCAGAGTGTGACGATGGCGTCAACATCGTCCATGGTTTCCGTGGGAAGACCGACCATAAAATAGAGCCTTATGTTGGGGATGCCGGCATTGACAATCTGTTCGGCAGCGTTCAGAATGTCGGTTTCACTGATGCCCTTGTTAATGACGTTTCGCATCCGTTCTGATCCGGCATCCGGCGCAATGGTCGCGGTTTTGGTTTTACTTTTTTTGAGGGTCGACAGGAGTTCGGGCGTCAAAGCGTCTGCTCTAAGGGAGCTGAAAGATATCCGGGTGTCCGTTTCAAATTCTTGCCCGCAGATTTTATTGAGATCCGGAAGATCCGATACGGCCGCACCCACAAGGCCTATTTTATCCGTCTTTGAAGCCCCCTGTTCCATACATTCTTTTAACAGCGAAAAGGGCCTGAATCTTGGCGGTCTATAAACAAATCCTGTACCGCAGAACCTGCAACCATGCGGGCAACCCCTGCTGACTTCCATGAGAAACGTGTTATCAAAGATGGTATCGGGTGTGATAATCGGGCTACAGGTGGAAATCCGGGAAAGATCTTTCACATACTGGCGTTCAACTTTGTCCGGTACGTCGGATATCGGTTTAAACGCATCAAGGGTTCCATCTGAATGGTATGCGGCTTTGTAAAATGATGGGACATAAACGCCGGGGGTTTCAAGGGCAAGGGTATGTAAGCATGATGTTCTGTCTCGGGCCAATAGATCATGTGAAACCGTATCAAAAAATCGGGGCAAAATGGCCTCAGCTTCACCAATAAGAAAACAGTCGATGAAGGACGCCAATGGTTCCGGGTTTAGGAAAAAAGCAACTCCCCCTGCAATAACGAGAGGGTGGGGGATTCCTCTGTCTTTGGATCGCAGGGGGAGTTTTGCTTTCTCGAGAATCGAAAGGAGGTTGGGGTAGTCATTCTCATATGAAACTGAAAAAGCGATAAGGTCAAAAGCGGAAATAGGAGTCCCGGACTCTGTGGTGGTAATACGTTCTGTTTTACCCGAATCATTATCCGGAAGAAATGACCTTTCACATACGACATGCTCGAATGTATTGATGAGTTCATATACTGCCTGAAAACCGAGATTGGACATTCCAACGTGATACGTGTTCGGATACACCAGCGCAACCTTGATACGTCCGTTCCATTTTTTACGGATAACGCCGGTTTCGGTATCCTTAATTTTCTTATGAAATTTATGGGTCTTCCACGTCATGGATAGTTAACGTCAATCTCTAGTCTGCCTTTCTTCGTAAAAATGTCGGGACATCTAGATTCGCGAGATCGGCATTGTCGACGACAATACCCCTGTATCCCCTGTAGGTACTGCCACTCGATTCACCTACTGCGTGCTTTCGACGAATAAATGTCGGTTCGTCATAATCAACCGCATCATTTATGTCGTCCATCGTAATATCTCTAACCTTGCCCCTGAGCTCATTTTTTATGCTGGTGTCAGGACCCGAGTCGATTCCAGTGGCAATGACAGTGACACGCATTTCATCACCGATACTGTCATCTACTGCGGTTCCCCATATAATGTCGGCATCTTCCCCGACTTCATTGTATATCCGATCGGAAGCTTCGGTCATCTCCTCCATTGTCAAGTCGGTGTTGCTGGTGATGTTCATTAAAACACCCTTTGCACCGGAAATGGAGATATCTTCCAACAATGGATGGGATATGGCCCGCTGGGCAGCCTCCAGGGCACGATTTTCTCCACTTGCGATGCCGATGCCCATGATGGCCATGCCTGCTTTGGACATAATCGTTTTAACATCGGCAAAGTCAAGATTGATCAGCCCCGGCATCATGATAAGGTCCGTGATTCCTTTGACGGAATGGAGCAGCACCTCGTCGGCTTTTTTAAACATATCGATCATTCTGGCATTTTTGGATGCAAGGCCCCTTAGCCTGTCGTTGGGGATGGTGATCACCGTATCCGCCGTTTTCTTAAGAAAATCAATTCCTTCTTCAGCCTGCTTGGCCCTTTTTCGACCTTCGAATGAAAACGGTTTTGTGACCACCGCCACCGTCAAGACATCGATTTCTTTACAGAGTTCAGCAATGACCGGAGCAGCACCCGTTCCAGTACCGCCTCCGAATCCTGCCGTAATGAACACCATATGGCTGCCTTCGAGTGTGTTTTTGATGGTTTCGGCATTCTCCAGCGCCGCTTCCCGTCCGATTTGGGGGTTGGCGCCGGCTCCGAGTCCCTGTGTGAGTTGTTCCCCGATCTGAAGCTTAACTGTTGCTTTGGAAACCTCAAGGGCCTGAGCATCTGTATTGGCAGCGATAAACCTCACACCCTGAAGCTTGGAATCGATCATGTTGTTAATCGCGTTTCCACCGGCGCCGCCAACACCAATAACCATGATCTTTGCAAAATTGTCGTTTTCTACCAAAGTAAACGTCATTTCCCCCACCTCCTGTTAAATAGTTTGCTTTTATTTATTAATTTCGAGCGGTCCCCATATCCGCTTCGATCCATACCTTTCCGATTCCGTATCAACTCATTTCATATAACCTCCTTAAACCATCTTTTCATCCGGGTCATGACACGGTTGAAAATATTTGTGTCACGAATCCTGAATTTCTTTTTGGGTTGATTTCTGGCGCCGTATAGTACGAGTCCCACACCCGTGGCATACATTGGATTATTGACGACATCCGTGAGACCGCTAATCCCCATCGGCGTTCCCAGTCGGGTTGGCAAATCGAAAACCGATTCCGCAATATCCGTAACGCCCTCTAAAAGGGATGTCCCACCGGTTAAAACAACACCGGAAGTAATGATTTTTTCCATTCCAGCCCTGTAAATTTCTCTTTTTATCAGCGAAAAGATCTCTTCCATACGTGGTTCCAGTATTTCTCCGAGAATCTGCCGCTGAAGTTTTCTGGGTTTACGCCCGCCCATTCCGGGAACCTCGATGGTATCATCGGCGCTGACGTTTCTAGGAATACATGTACCGTATTTTTTCTTGATCTTTTCAGCCTCGGCCATGGATGCACGTAAACCGATACTGATATCGTTTGTCAAATTGTTACCGCCAAGTGCCAGAACAAATGTGTGTTTGATGTTCTTCCCTGAAAAAATGGCGAGATCGCTCGTACCGCCTCCGAGGTCCATAAGGGCCGTACCCAGATCTTTTTCTTCGTTGGTCAACACCGCTTCTCCCGAAGCAAGCGGTTCCAGAACGATATCACAGACATCAAGGCCTGACCGATTGGCACTTTTCACAATGTTGTGTGCAGATGTTACCGCACCGGTCACAATATGAATCTTGGCTTCCAACCGGACACCGGACATGCCCACAGGGTTCTGAATGCCTCCCTGTTCGTCGATTATGAATTCCTGGGGAATCACATGAATAACCTCACGGTCCATGGGAATTGCAACGGCACGTGCAGCATCGATGACCCGGTCTACATCCTGCTGGTTCACTTCCGGTCCTTTAATTGCTACGATTCCACGACTGTTAAAACCGGTGATATGACCACCTGCGATACCGGCATACACGGATGAAATTTCACACCCTGCCATAAGCTCCGCCTCTTCAATCGCCTTCTGAATCGATTCTACGGTGGACTCAATATTTACGACAACGCCCTTTCGGAGCCCGATGGAGGGGTGTGTTCCAATACCGACAATATTGATTTTATCCCCTGTGACTTCACCGACCACAGCGCATATTTTCGTCGTTCCGATATCCAGCCCGACAATAATATTTTCCTGTCCCTGCATTTCAAACCTCCTTACGACCCTTGGTAACGCATTCTATTTTCGCAGGATTTACAACGATGCGATTCAAATTGTTAAGATCAATTGATTCGAGGCGTGAAAACCCGCCATTCTTTTTCAGGTAGAACAGAACATCTTTTAGCATGGCGTACTTATCCGGGTAATTATTATATCCGATCTTTATTTCTCTGATGTTATCAAGGGCATAAATGGTAAGGCCCATTTCGCGATCCACGTGGATTCTCTTTATCAGGCTGTAAGGAAGAACACTTTCAGTTTTTTGCCCAAGCCCTAATATGTTCATTACCGCATCAAATGGAATGCTTCTTAACTCGCCCTTCACATTAATGTCTGAAAATTCAAGCCCACTGATCATGGGCAACTTACAATGGTCTGCCTTTTCCATTTCTTTGAATATTTCACCATGGGTATTGATGATAAATTTTCGACCAAGGTCAAGAACGGCAAGGGGTTTTTGTTCCTTTATTCTGATATTGATTCCCACAGGAAGCTCTCTTCTGACTTCTGCATCTTCAATCCATGAGTGTGCCAGCAGTCGTTTCCGAACCTTTGAGAGATTCACTGAAAAAATATTGACGCCCTTTGTGACATTCGCTTGTTTCAAAACCTGGTTTTGTGTGAGTCGATGGGTACCGATAACCATCAATTCCTTTGCTTTGAAATATTCGCACTGGGTGAAGAAATCGTAACTAAACACAAAAAGCAAACTGACAAACACCAACGCTGTTCCAAGGAGGGTTAGTTTTAAACCAAAGGCAAAGCGCTTTAACATTTTATTGCGCTTTCCGGCGCCGCTGTTTTTGTAATAGTTTTTACGGATGCGTTTACGACCCAACAATCTTAACCTCTCTTTCCAGATGAACATCGAACTTTTCTAATACCGCTTTCTCAGCCAAATCCATCAGCGTTAGAAAGTCGGCGGCTGATGCGTTATGCCGGTTGATAAAAAAGTTGGCATGTTTTGATGAAATTTTCGCACCGCCAACGGATTTTCCCTTCAGACCGGCCATCTCAATAAGCTGGCCAGCGGTGACTCCGGATGCCGGATTTTTAAAGAAACATCCGGCACTCGGCCAACCAATGGGCTGTCTTTGCTTGCGCGTTCTTAAAATTTCTCGAGCCGTTTTTTTGAGTGCTTCGGGATCCGAAGGACAAAGACGGAATCGGCCGTCCAAAATAACGGTTTGATCGAGATGACCATCCGTCAACTCCGGGATCCACGAAAGCTTCCGATAATTAAAATCGAGCGCTTCTCTTTTTATTCTGTGTGTATGGCCTGAGGGTAAAAGAACATCGATGGATTTAAGCACATTTTCCATAGAACCATGAGATGTTCCGGCATTCATGATAATGCCTCCGCCAACCGTGCCGGGAATACCCAGAGCAAAATTCATTCCTTCAAGACCCTGTTTCAGGGCATAGGC
>JASFGF010000197.1:0-5702 GCA_050123915.1 Desulfobacterales bacterium
ACTTTGATGTTATTCTTTTTAGCTTCCAATTTCTTTTTCAGATGATCGTCGGCGTATGTTAAAAAAAAGCCGATGATATCATCGTCGAAATCCCTGCCGAACCATTTAAAGATTCGACTGACATATAGTATTTCTCCGTCAAGATAATTACGTTTCGGGTTGTTGATAAACGCCCGTGTCGCATCATCCAGTTGCCGGTCTAATGTGCTTCCTAAAAATGGTTGAGATAAAAGCGGCGGGCAACTCAACGCGGCGCAATTAATAGCAAAATGAACCCGGGGATCTTTAAACCTGGGCCGAAGAATGTCGTGCTCGATATTGTCTAAAGTAACAACATCTCCATCAATTCGGCAAATCTTCTTTTTCCACGGACTTTGAAAAATGCTTCCAAGATCTTTGATGGATTTAATCCCGGGATATCCGCTCAAAATCAATTTGATGGTCCAGGCATTGTAGGCATTGATGTAAAAAGCAAACTGTTCGTTTCTGGAAAGACGATCAGGATCAACATTCTCAAGAACTTTTAAGTGCCGATCCAGTTTTGATTCTTCTGTTTTAAAACCACGATAATCGACGTTTCCCTGATGAACATACGTTATTAAAAGGTCGGCATAAATGCTGTAATCCACAGCCGTTTCGGACCGACTGTCTGATATCAACCCCACAGGACCGTGAAAAATGAAACATAAAAAAATGATGATCATGTATTGTCGTATTTTCATAATCACTCCTGAACGTTTTGCTGTTGTTTGTTTTCTGTCGTTTAACTTCTTGAATCCTTACAACAAAAAATTCAGGGGACAGTTGTTCCCCGGTAACGTTATTAGCGGAATCTCTTCGTTTTTTCAGTCATTTAGCAGTGGAGGAAACCGCCACAAATCTAAGCACAGCGAAGATGGAATGCGAAGGGAGCAGGAATGCCGCCGCTTCTAAATCATCGAAAATACCAGTAAAGGAGACTTTGAAATGAAGGGGGAATGACTGCCCTCTGAACACATATGTTTTATCAATTCATACGGCAACGATTACCGAAACAGCGCTACCCATTGTTGAGCATGTTGTGTTGGTGAAGAATCCGCTGAGCATCGTATCTAACGCCGAACCACTTTGGGTTTGAAACCCTCTTTCTGTAAATCTTTGATGACCGTTGCGGCCTCTTTTTCGGTCCAGAAGGCGCCGACCAAGAGCCTGATTTTGTCTTTGGTTGATCTGTTTGGAAGGCTGTAAGCCGAATATCCTTTTGAAATAAGATCGGCTTTAAGTTTTTTCAATGTTTCATCCCCAGAAAAAAATCCGAGTTCCACAGTAAAAGGCGGCCTTACCACAAAGGCTTGAAGATACTCACGTTTTTTTAACTCTAAAACCGCCTTTTGTGCCTCTTCGGGAGTTCGATAAAAACCGACGAGTACACGATACCAGTCTCCCTTTCCGGCAATACGGGCATGAGATATACAGACATCATCCCCTTTATCCCTGAGTATCATGGCTTCCCGCATGGAATCTTCCTTGCTTTTATAAGAGCTGACTTGAACCATATAGGGATAAAATTCTTGATCTTTAGGGGCATGCTGTCTGATTTGCGGCGCTATTTTTCCTTTATCGCTTTTTATTTCCGGGGCTTTTTGAACCGATGGCGTCGGTTTGCCAGGACTTTTTTCTACTCTGCTCCGATGCATTTTTACATCTACGTCTTTCATTTTTTGAAGTTCATCCCAGGCGTGGGCCAGTTCAGCCTCCAATTCTTTTCGCCGTTTGGTGTCAGATTCAATATCCATGGATTGTTTTTGAGTGATTTCCAGGAGCTTGTTTTTTTCTTCAACCATTGATGAACGTTCGGCTTGTAAATCATTAATACGTTCCACCATGGAAACATACAATGTTGCGGTCTCTTTCTCCGCGTTAGATAGTGGTAATTTGAGATAAACTTGCAGCCAATTGAGGGCTGCAGCATAATTGATTTTCGGATTGGCCGGATGAATGTTTAGCAATGCCGCCTTCCAAACCGCAAGTTTATGGTAACTTGTGGAAGGATAATGCTCGGCCACCATCGCGTATTCCTGGGCGGCTTGGTGATATGCCCCTTCGTTCTCAAGGGTTGCAGCGCGGTCCATGTAATCCTGGGCTTTCAATTCCGATTCCAATACTTGAACTCTAGACACACAGCTGGTCATGAGGAGGCATAACATAATAATGATGATGTTGCGAATTTTCATGAGCACATCCTTACGTATAAATTGGTAAGTTTACCCTATCGTTGCATCGTTAGGGTTTATTGCCGGGCTTTGAAATTCCTCGGGTTCGACCGGCAGTTCAACTGTAAATGTCGAACCACGATCAACCGTACTTTCGGCATAAACCCTGCCCCCGTGGCCTTCTACAAATGCCTTGACAAGGGCTAAACCGACCCCGGTTCCCCTGCTCTTTATTCTGCCCGAATTTCCGGCTTGATAGAACTTTGTAAATATTTTGGAAAGTTCATTCTCAGAGATACCGATTCCGGAATCCTGAACTTTTATCTGTACACCCAGTGCACAGGGAGCGACATTTACCCTGACCTTTCCGTTGTCATTCGTATATTTAATAGCGTTGCTAAGCAGGTTGCTCACAACGATTGAAATTTTTTTTGAATCCACTCTGACTTTAGGAGCAGAAACGGAAGACATTTCTACGGTGATTTTCTTAGGCTCGGCAATGAGTTTTGCATCTTTGACAAGCGGCTCAACGATTTGAAGAAGGTCTGTCCATGCCATGTGATATTTCATCATGCCGGAGTCAATCTTCGCGAGGTCAAGATATTGTCTGCTAAAACTCGACAGTTTAATGATTCCCCGGCGAATGGAGTCAAGCATCTGAACCTGTTCAGCATTCAGCAAATCGGCGCATTGGCTTTTCAAGATGTCGTGCCCGGACAACATGACCTGTAACGGGGTTTGAAGCTCGTGGGAGATCTGTTGCATCATATGCGTTCTCAATTCAGTTATATCTTTGATTTTGTTGCTCATGTCATTAACTGCGTTAACGAGCAATGCAATTTCATCATTGGAAGAGACTTGGACCTGCTTAAAATTACCACGTGCGATCTGCTGAGTTCCTCGTATCAGGTCGTCGATGGGTCTTGTGATGGTGCGGGCAATAATGAAAGCCGCCGAAACAGCAACCAGCACAGTTCCAATGATCAATAACAATGCTATTTGGGCGGAATGGGTTGTGGTTGCCTTCATCATCGACATGGCATTCTCGATGGACCCCCGATTGATGTTGATCAGATGATCAAGAGATCTGTTCAGGGTCTCTACGGCGTTCATTTTTAAAGTGTTTTGATTCAAACTGTCTTTTGAATTTTGAAGTTTTTTAACGTTTTGCACTCCGGCAACAAACGTTTCATGGGTTCGATGCATGTTTTTAATAAGAGAACGCCATGCCTCATCCGATTGCGCTTGAAGCAACAAATCTAAATAATTGTCAAATCGACGACTGCTTGCAATGAATAGAGAAAAGTAGGTCTCATCATGGGAAATAAGATATTTCTGAGCATCTACGTCTTCCTCGTGGAGAATATCCTGGAGTTGTTTGGCAAGATCCACCGCCTTAACATTGGTAGTAAGGGTCGTTTCGGCAGAATTCGAAACATCATTCAGCTTGAGCAGAATATAGGTGCTGGCGATGATCATAATAACGATGATGGTACCGAAACCAAGCATCATTTTTTTATAAATCGTCAGCTTCACAAATCCTGGTCCCCAAAAATTCTGCTTTTCATAACCTGAATCAAGTTATGGGTTCCGGCGCTTTGTCGTCCACAATCGGAAGGACATCTTTCCTGAATCTTGCATAAGCGTCAATCTCAACATTTTAAAAATTCATGTCTTTAATCGCCTGTTTAATAGTTATCAAAAACAAATCAGACAGTCAATCCGCAAGATTAACAAATTTTTACAGATCCTGAAGTTTTCGGTTTAGCTTTTTGCGTTGCTGGAACCCGGGTGTACTGAAGAATGTCATAAACGACGTCGTTCATCAATCACTTGCCGTATATGAAAGGAAAAGGGGGTAAAGATATATTTCGGATTGAGCGTCCGAAACGTTTATAATTATCATCTCAAATAAAAGGACAAATCCCTTTCGAATAATTTCGGTTCGATGTACTGAGCGCCGACATCGCGATCTTTGACCCACATGACCTTTGCGAATCTTCGGATTTCCGTTCGTGCCGGATTGTCCAGGTTAAATTTCAGCTCCAGCGTATCATCTGTAAGAATTTTATGCGGTCTAAAACTTGTAAACTGGATACCACTCAAAGAAAGGTTTTGAACCATGATCTCTCCTTTCTCTCCGCTTTGCCGGACAGTGTATTCACCGGACAGTCTGACGTCTTTTCTATAATGTTTTCGAAATTCGAGCGTAAACTTAAAAACCTCACCGCATTTGCAATTGGCTTTTATCGACTTTTGAGTCTCCTTATAATTTGTTGCGTCTATCGTTTTCGCAAAGCCGCATTTGGGACAGACGATCGTGGCTTGACTGGTATCGTTAACATAAATTTTAGTCATACTATTATCCTCATCTTTTTCATTAACAACCGTGAAAGACAACGCTGAATCGAAATTTGTCTTGATTCGGGCAGAGTTGACTTTGGTCCGGCAATGTATATTCTTACCTCATAATACCACTATGTATCAAGCTTTTATCATTGCGGACAAGTGAATAACATGGATACTTAATATCCACTTGAATCCAAAAAACAGGATGGGTCTGGTTATTTAATATCCACTGTTTAATTTTAGTAATGTTAAACAGCCGTATTGATATATGTTTTAAAATAAGTTTTATGCCAATTATTTAATAGTTACAGCAGGTTATTTTCAATATGTGTTTGAGTCCTTATTGTGGCATACGATTTGCTTTTATAGAACATCAAAGCAGTGCGAACGCAAAAAAAATCAAGGAGGTACAATAAAATGAAACGTATTGCAAGCAAAATACTCGTTGTTCTGACGGTATTTACCGTTATGGGATTTGGTGTATATGCATTTGCCGATCAAGGAATGGGGTACGGCCGACATCACCGCGGAGGAGACGACCAGGGACCAGGATGGCATCGTGGCGGATATGAATGTCCTGGTTATGGGAACAGGATGGGGGATCTGAGCGATGAAGAGATCCAAAAAATGGATGAACAACGCGAGGTATTCTTTAAATCCACAAAAGACCTGAGGCAGGAAATTTACCAAAAAAGACTTGCCCTTGAAAGTGAATTTGCTAAAAAGAATCCTGACGCTAAAAATGCCGCAAATCTGCAAAAAGAAATATCCGATCTCAGAGCACAAATCGATCAAAAGCGAATTGCACATTTGATTGAAATGAAAAAAATAAATCCCGGATTCGGTGCCGGATTTATGGGCTCCGGCAGGATGGGCCATGGTTACGGCAGAGGATATAGGGGGAACGGCCACATGATGGGATACGGTTCTTCTTCAGGGCATCCCTGCTGGCAATAGATCTGCATCAATTTGCGACGATTCGAATACATCCGCCAAAGCGGGATGATTCTCCATATGAGAGAATCATCCCGTATACGGTTTTTGTCATCTATTGGGATCGTACGATGTTATGAATTATGAATCCATCATGCGAATCATCATACGTCTCATGATTGTACGCCCAATTGTCCTTCCATCGTCGTTACATGCCCACGTCATTTT
>JASFGF010000198.1:0-5680 GCA_050123915.1 Desulfobacterales bacterium
TGCATACCCATCTGGTCGAGGACCTTGTTAATCTGGGGTCCGCCGCCATGAACAACAACCGGATTCAACCCGGTAAATTTCATCAAAGTGATATCACGCGCAAAATCAGCTTTCAGTTGTTCGTCCACCATGGCGTGACCGCCGTATTTGACCACAATGGTCATGCCATAAAAACGGCGGATATAAGGAAGCGCTTCAATCAGTATGTCGGCAACATTAGGGTTCATATTCTCTGCACTAAGTTTAAGGTTTGTTTTTTGTTGTTTATTATATATATTTTTGTCATGATCAGTTGATGCAAAGGATTCGAGGGATCAAAGATTCAAGGGGTCAGTGAATAGTGAATGGTAAACAGTAAACTGTTCACTGTTCACTATTCACTGTTCACATTTGTTATTAAAGCTTTTTCACTTGAACCCCAGACCCCTTGAATCCTTGAATCCTTTACAAAATATACCGGCTCAGATCCTCGTCGTCTTTAATATCCTTCAATTTGTTTTCCACATATGTTTTGTCAATGACCACCCGCTTGTCTTCCATATCCGGAGCATCGAAAAGAATGTCCTCCAGCAGATACTCCATCAGTGTATAGAGCCTTCTGGCCCCGATATTTTCGGTCATGTTGTTGACCTCTTCAGCAATTCTCGCGATTTCTTCAACAGCGTCATTTTTAAAAACAACGTCAACATCTTCGGTCTTTAAAAGCGCCAGATATTGAAGAAGAAGTGCATTTTTCGGTTCGGTCAATATCCTTACAAACTCTTTTCTACCCAGTGAATCCAACTCCACCCGGATGGGAAACCGGCCTTGTAGTTCTGGAATCATATCCGACGGCTTCACCGTATGAAATGCCCCTGCAGCGATGAAAAGAATATTGTCCGTCTTCACCGGACCATGCTTTGTCATCACGGTGCTCCCTTCCACAATGGGAAGAAGATCTCTCTGAACGCCTTCCCGGGACACATCGGGACCTTGTGTGCCGTCCTTTCCGGCGATTTTATCAATCTCATCCAAAAAGATGATTCCCGATTGTTCGACTTTACTGATGGCTTCTTTGACGACCTTATCCATATCCACCAGGTTTTGAGCCTCTTCGGCAGAAAGCATTTCCATGGCTTCAGGTACTTTTACTTTCCGTCTTTTTGTACTTTTAGGTAGAAGATTTCCTATCATGTCTTTGAAATTAATACCCATTTCTTCCATGCCCACGTTGGAAAATATTTCAACGACAGGCATTGTTCGATCTGAAACGTCAAGATCAACATAGCGATTGTCCATTTTCCCTTCACGGAGCATCTTTCGAAGTTTCTCTCTTGTAGAAGAAGATGTTTCTGTATTGTTTGAGACAAGCCCAAACTGCGGTTCGCTGTCATCTTCCGGTTTAAGCGTCGATTTTAATCCGCTTTTGGGAAGTAATAGATCAAGCATCCTCTCTTCGGCAATCTGCTGTCCTTTCTCCTTCACAGCCTCATGTTCTCTTGTTCTAAGCATGTTTACCGTAAGCTCCAGAAGGTCTCTTACCATTGATTCCACGTCCCGGCCAACATATCCCACTTCTGTAAACTTGGATGCCTCAACCTTGTTAAACGGTGAATCGGTCAGATTCGACAGTCTTCTTGCTATTTCGGTTTTTCCAACGCCGGTAGGCCCGATGAGTATGATATTCTTCGGTACAATCTCATCGCGGAGATCATCCGGAACCTGCTGTCTGCGCCAGCGGTTCCGCAAAGCAATGGCCACGGATCTTTTGGCATTATGCTGGCCGATGATATATTTATCAAGTTCTTCGACAATTTCATTGGGTTTAAGATTGCTCATTTTATCCGTTCTTTATTATCGGTTTAAAATCGGAGAAAAGGATTCGCGGATTCAAGGGTTCAGAAAATAGTAAACTATTCACTGTTCACATTTTTTTAAAGCTTTTTCACTTGAATCCTTGAACCCTTGGCCCCTTGACCCCTTATTTATAATTTTTCAATCGTAATGACATCATTTGTAAAGACGCATATGGAACCAGCTATTTTCATGGCTTCTGTTACAATGCCGACAGCATCCATATCCGAATGTCGAATCAAAGCAGTTGCTGCTGCCTGCGCACCGGCGCCGCCGGATCCAATTCCCATAATACCTTCATCCGGTTCAATCACATCCCCGTTTCCTGAAATAACAAACATATTTGTTTCATCTACGGCAATCATGATTGCTTCGAGGCGTCTCAAGTATTTGTCGGTTCTCCAATCCCGGGCCAATTCCACAGCACTGCGCATCAGGTTTCCATTGTAGCGTTCAAGCTTTTTTTCCAAACGTTCCGAAAGGTTCAAGGCATCTGCCGTGGCTCCGGCAAATCCCACAATGATTTTGTCGTTGTAAATCCTTCGAACCTTTTTGGCCGTATGCTTGATAATGATATTGTTCAATGTCACCTGACCGTCACCGGCCACAGCAACCTTTCCCTTATGCCTGACAGCTAGAATTGTCGTACCATGTAATTTCATCGTTTTAATCTTGTTTCCTCGGTTATCTCACCCACATTTTTATATAAACCCATGACATGGTAATGTTTTTACCCGATGTTGGCAGTGAAGCAAATGGCCATGGATCGCCTTCATCGTCTCGGGTGCGCCTTGTCATAGGTTTCCATCAACCTGTCAATGCTTACATGGGTATATTTCTGTGTGGTGGATAGACTTTGATGTCCCAAAAGTTCCTGAACCACCCTCAAATCCGCCCCGGCATCCAGCATATGCGTTGCAAATGTATGACGCAGCGCATGGGGAGAAACAGGTATCAAGAGGCCACATTCCCTTGCCGTTTTGTCAAGAATGCGGGCGATGGATCGACTTGTCAGGCGACCATGGTTCTTGTTTAAAAAGAGTGGGGTGTTATCGTCCTCTCCGATACCCGCTTCTTTTTGCAATCTTTTTCTATATGCTTTGATCGCGGCTACGGCTTTTGTGCCGATGGGAACGATCCTTTCTTTGTCACCTTTTCCAACAACACGAATCAGACATCTTTTAACATCCACATCAAAGACATTCAGACCTTCGAGTTCCGAAACCCGAACCCCGCTCGAGTAAAGTGTTTCAAAAATAGCACGGTTTCTGATGCCGGCCAGTGTATCGGTCTTTATCGAATCGAGCAGTCTGAAAATATCATCCACGGGCAGGTATACCGGAATGGCCTTTTTCTGTTTCGGTGTTAAAATCAGATCCAATGGATTATCCAGTATAACACCATGCTTGACAAGAAATCTGAAAAAAGAACGAACCGCCGAAAGTTTTCTGGCGATGGTCACTTTTTTGTTCTTCTTATATAAAAACCCCAGATACCCTCTTATCATCAGACTGTCGATCTGACCGGCTTTTAACAAATCAGCACCCTTTTGGTTTTCATTTGAAAAGTAGTTTTCACTGACAAATGAAACAAACTCGTTAAGATTGTGCGAATACGCACGACACGTGTTTGCAGCGTATCCCTTTTCAGAGTGAAGGGAATCGATAAAGGATCTGATCTGATTCTTCAAAGATGGTGACATCATCAAAATTCAATCAAAGACTCGAGTTCTTTCCAAGTGCCGACTTCCACAAAAGGATGACGTTTTCTGTTCCATGGTTGCTTGAAAATAATAGGCGTAACGCCTGCCTCGAAAAGTGGATAACATGTTTCAAGCCTGTCCTCCACAAAATAAGAAATATCTCTGCTTGACAGCACATCGACTTTGGCGTCAAATGATCCTGTTGCAACAACTTCTATTGAATCAGGATCAAGGGACAATACGTTTTGTATCCATTCAAATATGGGTTCTCTGGTCGGTCGAGCGGTCACAAATAAAATCGGGCTGTGCTCCCGGCCGAGTCGGGTTAAGACATTCCTGGCACCTGGCATTGGTTTTAAAGATGCTTTATGGGTTCCCTCCATTATCCGGGTTAAAATTGTCTCGATAAGGATCGGATCAATATCGACACATTCTTCCAATATATAACACGTGATGTCTTCGTATCTGACATCGCGAATTTTATATTCTTCCCGTGCAATATCCAAGAACAACGTCATGGTGTCCGCAAGAACACCGTCAATATCAAAAGCCAATGAAGAGGGATTAATCATATGTTTTTTAAACGATCCCGTAGTTACGCGAGATTCATCACTGTCGCCTGCCAATGATAATTGGCCGGCTATCCTGCTTTGCGAGTCTTTTTCTTCAGTTTTATAAGACGGCGTCGATAAATATCGGCCATTTTATGATCATTGTCATTCAGAGCATTTTCGCGATTCACCTTAAGTGATTTAATTTTTTTCTTAATTTCACGAACTGAGGCGTCAGGCGTAGCCTTGGTATCTTCTACGATTCCCCTTGCTTTTTTTATGGCGCTGATGAGTTCTGTTTTATTCATGCCATAAACACCTGTTATTTCAGGTAGTTCCTTCCCGACTTCCCTCAATTCTTTGGCTGTCATTTTTTCCAGGGGTTTTTCTTTGGCTTCCTTTTTCTTCACACCCATACTTCAAGATCTCCTTTTTTTGCACAATGGTTAAAAAGCACAAGCGGAGGCTGTAATACCCCCGCTGTGGATAAATTGTTACAAGATTAAAAAATTTAATTAAGCAATTTTTTTTAATGATGTCAATAAATAGATGGTTGTTATTCCGTTTCTTCTGTTTTTGTTTTGCCCATGGCATCCATAAACGGCTTGACCAGATCAAGGGGAAACGGAAAGATGGTCGTTGTATTCTGTTCGGCAGATATTTCGCGCATGGTCTGAAGATATCTTAACTGCAGGGCCATGGGGTGTTCACGAATAATTTCAGCGGCTTCAGCCAGCTTTGTTGCAGCCTGGAACTCACCGTCGGCATTAATGATCTTGGCACGTCGCTCCCGCTCCGCTTCAGCCTGCTTGGCCATCGATCGCTGCATTTCCTGGGGCAAATCAATATGCTTCAGCTCTACGGTGGCGACTTTTATCCCCCACGGGTCCGTATGGGTGTCGAGAATTTCCTGAAGTTGAGAATTGATCTTTTCCCTTGCGGACAGCAGTTCGTCGAGCTCTGCCTGACCGCATACACTCCTTAAGGTTGTCTGGGCCAGCTGGGACATCGCATACGTGTAATCTTCAACTTCAACAACCGCCTTTATGGGTTCAATCACTCTAAAATAGATGACCGCATTCACCTTTACGGAAACATTATCCCTGCTGATGACGTCCTGAGGGTCCACATCCATGGCCACAAGGCGCATACTGACCTTTACCATTTTGTCTATCACCGGAATCAGTATGATCAGCCCCGGCCCTTTTGCCTTTATCACTCTGCCGAGCCTGAAGATAACGCCTCGTTCATATTCGTTTAATATGCGCAAGGCAGCAGAGAGAAAAAAGAGCGTCAATACAACGATTGCAATTGTCGTAAACATGTTATTCTCCTGTTATTTCGTTTGATGAATTCATAACAATTTAGGCTTTAGGTTTTAAGCGTTCTGGCATTTGTCAAAAATATGTCCCGCTTGAATTGCTAACGATCACAATTTCAAGAAGCCGCCGGATGATTTCGTTTAGGGCGGGAAGCTGTCTGAGCAAATTAGAGCGCGTTAAAGAGAACATCCTCGAAGTTTTTCAAATTAGATAACAACATCAAACTACTGCACTATATTCTAAAAAAGCCCTGGCCATGTTCTCTTTTACGC
>JASFGF010000199.1:0-5637 GCA_050123915.1 Desulfobacterales bacterium
AATTTAGATTTTAGGTTGAAATTATACAAGCGATAGAGTTATTTTGACAGTAAGCCGTTATCAAACATGGAATGGACTGAACAGATAAACGCCTGCGGAGAGAATAATGTATAACGACCTCAAAGTTTTTTCCGGAAACTCAAACAAGGGTCTTGCAAAGGAAATATGCCGGCATCTCAACACCCCCTTAAGCAAACTGGATATCTCAAGGTTTTCCAATGACAACCTGTTCGTACAGGTCAAGGAAAATGTTAGAGAAAAAGATGTGTTTGTGATTCAGTCATTCAGTCGCCCTGTCAGCAATCACATAATGGAACTATTAATCACCCTTGATGCTTTGCGAAGTGCTTCTGCCAAGAGAATTACCGCCGTGGTTCCGTACTACTCATATGCAAGATCCGACAAAAAGGATGCTCCCAGAATCTCCATCGCCGGAAGACTCATGGCGGACTTGCTTAAAACCGCCGGTGCAAACCGTGTGTTGACCATGGATCTTCATGCCGATTCGGTACATGGGTTCTTCAGCATACCGGTTGATCACCTTACGGCCATTCCTATCATCTGCGACCATTTCCAGCATCGTCTTGATATTTCGAATACCGTCGCCGTTGCAACAGATGCCGGCGGCGCTAAGAGGGTTGGACGTTTTGCCAAGAAAATGAACATCTCCATGGCGATTATAGATAAAAGACGAATCAGCGATACCGATGTTGTCCAAGGCTTGGTCGTGGGTAAAGTGAAAGGAAAAGATGCGATTATTTTCGATGATGAAATCTCCACCGGCGGTACAATAATAGCTTCAGCAAAAACGCTCGAAAAAGCCGGCGTCAGAAAAATCTATGTGGGGGCAACACATCCTGTCCTGTCCGGACCGGCAGTTAAAAACCTCACGGATTTGTGTGTCGAAGAAATCGTTGTGACCAATACGGTAGAAGTCTCCGGTAAAAAAAAAATAGAACACTTAAAAATTCTGTCTGTGGGGCCCTTGTTTGCTGAGGCAATAAAGCGCATACACTGCGGAGAAAGTGTGGGGGCTCTTTTCACATGATCGCTTCCCTTTTAAGGATATCATAGTAGGTGCGTATCCTTTTTACGTATCTTACCGGCTCTGAGCCTCGACAGTATCCGTATCGGGTTTTTTTATAATACTTAGGATCACGAAGCAGTGGTAAGGTATGCTCCAAAACAGTCCAGCTATCCGGGTTTTTTCCTTGAATTTTTGCCAATATTTGGGCATCTCTGACATGGCCTTCTCCGATGTTATAGCTTGCCAGAGTAATAAAAAGCCGATCCTGATCATTGATATTATAAAACCTGTCGTAGAGCATTCGAAGATATTTCACCCCACCCATAATACTCTGCTCGGGATCACGACGATCCCTGATACCCATCTCCATAGCCGTATCTCTGGTAAGCTGCATCATACCTTTCACACCCGTATGGCTTTGAGCTTCGGAATCAAAGTGGGATTCCTGGTATATGACAGACGCAACAAGTCTCCAGTCGAATCCGTACTTTTTTGCCACTTTCTGAATGATGCCTTTGTATTTGGGAAGTCGTGTTTTCAGGCGTCGTTGATATTTTTTGAGATCAAAGGGGTCGAAAATATCAATATAGGCAAAATATTTATGATAGATCTTTTGAAATGTACCGTCTTTTTTTATCTTTTTGAAAAATTTGTTGATCTTCTTCAAAAGTCTTTTTTCGCCTCTTTTGACCCCCCAGGCCAAAGATTGTTGTTCTTCTAATGCAAAGCTGATTTTTATATCCGGATAGTAGCGTCGATTTAACAAAGCGATATTTGAGTCAGCAACCGTAATTTCGATTTTTCTATTCTGCACCATTTCTATCAATTCTTCAGTTGGGATATCGTCATGGGTCTTAATTTTGATATGCATCCCTTCTTTGTTCAATTCGTTCAAGCGTTCCTCATAAGACGTCCCTCGTCTCACATGAACAGTCCTTCCTTCCAGATCTTCAATCTTATTGACCCTGTTGTTGTATTTACGAAGAATCACCTTTTGCTGAATTGCGAGATAAGGCGCTGAAAAATAAACCATCTTTTCTCTTGATGAAGTAATACTCATGCTGGCTGCAATAAAGTCACCTTTTTCTTCATCAAGTTCCTCAATGAGTCCTTCCCATGTCGGCGTTCTAACCTCCAGTTCAACATTCAGAAATTTACTAAAGGCTTTGGCCAGATCGTATTCGAAGCCCATTGGGTGTTCACGATAAGTGTAGTAACAGTGCGCATTATTCCTCGTAAGCACGACGATTTTACCTGATGATTCTATCCTATCCAAAGCATCTTTTTGTGCGCATGACACCGTAAACAACAAAACTGTTAAAATGAAGGCCAAGATCCCTTTTGTTGACATCAATTTTTTTATTCTCATCTCATAAAGCGTTTCAAACCGCCTCTTTTCAGCGTACCAATTGAGACGTCCGGAAGAAGTGGAAGGTAAAATATCTCATTAGCGTATAATCGTATGATATCAAAATACAAACAACACCCGTTGTAAAAAAGATCATCCATTCTGTTAATACACAAGTATATAGAAAAAAAACTTCCCGACCCTTCAGTTAATTAGTGTCTATCCATAAATCCAAAATGAGCACAATGGGTGTCCAATTCAGAAATGAGCAATTTTTGTTCTGATCAAGGCCGCACAAGGGTTTGCGGTGAGGCGTACGTCTGTACGCCGCAGCCGGAAACCCGCGGAGAACGCCGAGCAGGACAAAAATGGCCATTTGTGGATGGACACTAATTAGATATCCTATCAGAAATATAATAAATATCAAGTTGATACGCTAATAAAATAATATATAAATGACGACTTGACAGATATATTGATATCTTTTATATTTCGTCATATGGCGAAGTGACGGATTGAAGACAAGGAGGCGTTTATGTTTACGTTTATGGCGATCACTAAAGCACTGTCAGATCAAAACCGGGTGCGAACCTTGATGGCGCTTAAAGGTCGGGAACTGTGCGTATGCCAGATTGTTGAACTTTTGGAGCTAGCGCCGTCAACGGTTTCCAAGCACATGTCGATTCTTGCCAATGCCCACCTCGTCGAGGGACGTCAGGTTGGCCGCTGGCGATATTATGGTCTGGTTGGCGATGACGCTCCTGATAAGGTGCGAGAAGCCATTGCCTGGATGTTCAGATCATTATCCTATACGCCTCAAATCCGGCTGGATTCAGAACGCATTAAGGAAATATTAAAAATAGATCCGGAAGTGCTTTGCAAGGCCCAAAACAGAGCATGATTTAAGTATATCTTTTCCATACAAGGAGGTCAAAATGTTACTGGAATCCTATGCCAAAGAAATATTCAATTCAGAATGTATGCCCGGGGCAATGGCTGTTCACTGCTTTGCCCACCTGGACCAGGATGTGGGTGAAGCGATCCCCTATCTGAACGCCGCACTCGGGGGTTTCACATTTACTAAAGACCCGCCATCCGTAACATTTAAGGTTCATGGTAAACTGATCACCGTTCATCCAAAAAAAATCGCTATAAATGCGCTCAGAGACGAAGAAGAGGCCACGAAGATTATCGAATGGTTGAAACGGGAGATTAATTCGGCCTGGGAAAATCGAGACAAGATCGAGCCCTTGTACGAAGCAGCCCCCCAGCCCAAGGTCATCGAAATTCTAAAACTGCTCCCGAAAACCAACTGCAAAGAATGCGGTCAACCCACCTGCATGGTTTTTGCCACCCAGGTGGCTGAAGGGGCAAAAGGGCCGGAAGACTGCCCGCCGCTGGATGATGATAAAAAGGTCAAACTGTCTGAGTATTTGAGTCAGTTTCATTTTGATTTTTAGTCGTTAAAAAAGGAGGATATGATTAATGAGTAACGATGATGTATTGAACAATGACCGAAAAATGACCAGTATTTTCGAACGATTCCTGTCCCTATGGGTGGTGCTGTGTATTATCGCTGGCATTCTGCTCGGTAAAATCGCCCCTGGCGTGGCGCAATCCCTTGATGGATTGGCCATCTATGTCAAGGGAGCGCCGGTGGTGTCCATTCCCATTGCCATCTGTCTCTTTTTCATGATGTATCCTATTATGGTTAAAATCGATTTCGGTGAAGTCATCAAGGCGGGTAAAAGCGGAAAACCGGTGTTCTTGACCCTGTTCGTCAACTGGTGCATCAAACCGTTTACCATGTATGCCATTGCCCTCTTTTTTCTGGGAACACTGTTTTACGGCTTTATCGGTCCAAATGCCGTGGATTTGGTCAAAACGCCGTTCGGTCTCGATCTTCCGGTGGGGGCAACCCACGGCGCCGGTACAGTGGTGATGGCCGGCGGCGTAAAAATGCTTCAGGTGCCCCTTTGGAGAAGCTATCTGGCCGGTTGCATTCTTTTAGGGATTGCGCCGTGTACCGCCATGGTGCTGGTTTGGGGGTATCTGGCGCGTGGCAATGACGGCCTGACCCTGGTGATGGTGGCCATTAACTCCCTGACCATGCTCGTGCTTTATGGTGTTCTGGGCGGATTTTTATTGGGTGTGGGGCGGTTGCCGGTCCCCTGGCAGGCATTGCTGCTGTCCATCGCCATCTACGTAGCTCTTCCTCTGGTAGCAGGCTATCTGTCGCGCAAGTGGATCATCTACACCAAAGGTGAAACATGGTTTAAGGAAAAATTCCTGCACGTGTTAACTCCCATCACGATTATCTCGTTGCTCATTACCCTGGTACTGCTGTTTTCCTTTAAAGGTGAAGTAATTATAAGCAATCCGCTGACCATCGTTTGGATTGCGGTTCCGCTTTTCATTCAGACCATGCTCATCTTTTGGCTTGGATATGGTATGGCGCGGCTGCTGAAACTCCGCTATGTGGATGCAGCGCCGGCAGCCATGATCGGCGCTTCCAACCATTTTGAAGTGGCCATTGCCACCTCGACCATGCTCTTCGGACTGTCGTCCGGCGCGGCCCTGGCCACGGTAGTGGGTGTGCTCATTGAAGTCCCGGTGATGCTCATGCTGGTAAAAATATGTTTGAAGACTCCGCACTGGTTTAACGAGACAACAGATGGAACCGCACAGGACAAACAGATAACAACTGGATAACTATACTTTCATCAGTATTCTAAAAAATGTTGAAGCATAAGAAGAAAAATACAGTGTTCCCCCGTTTTTGGGTCTTGATTTCATTTTTTTTGGCAATACATTATGTTGATATTAACATAACATAAATATTGGGTAACGACATGCAAGATTTAGACACGTTACTGAAAAATTCAGCCGCCGTCCACGGGCATTTGTGCCCGGGCCAGGTGTTAGGAGTGCGAATGGCCATGCTGGAATGAAGGCTTATCGGTCTGGATGAACCGACCCGCATTGTTCGTTTGGCAAAGGAACCTAACTAGAGTATTTCATGAAAATCCAGACTCAAATATGGAGAAAAATATGTCCGATGATGAACAAACCAGCGATGGTCGAATCGTTGCTGTTTCCATTAGCCCCAAAAAAGGCGTCAAAAAAACAAATATTCTTCTGGGAAGCCTTATCGAAAACTACGGCCTGGAAAACGACGCCCATGCCGGTGATTGGCATCGCCAGGTCAGTCTCCTGGCCGTTGAAAGTATTTCCAAAATTCGGGAAAAAGGCCTTGATGTCA
>JASFGF010000200.1:0-5582 GCA_050123915.1 Desulfobacterales bacterium
ATACAGTATCATCGACAATGGCATACTGAATGTTCATCAAACCGATCACATTGAGTTCCATAGCAATTTTACGGGTATAATCGTTTATGGTTTTGATATGCTTTTCTGCAATGCTGATGGGCGGGATCACGCAGGCAGAGTCTCCGGAATGTACCCCGGCCAGTTCGATATGTTCCATCACCGCGGGCACGAAGGCATCGGTACCGTCTGCAATGGCGTCCGCCTCGGCCTCGATGGCGTTTTCCAAGAATTTGTCGATCAAAATGGGCCGTTCCGGAGATACTTCAACGGCGGCGGCCACATAGTGCAACAGCATTTCTTCATCCTGTATGATTTCCATGGCTCGCCCACCCAAAACATACGATGGACGAACCATCAGCGGATAACCAATTTGTTCTGCAACTTCAAGGGCCTCTTCCACTGTGCTGGCCATACCCGATTTTGGTTGGGGAATTCCCAGCTTGCGCATCAACTTCCGAAACCGGTCCCTGTCCTCGGCCAGATCGATGGTTTCCGGCGATGTTCCCAAAACTTTGACACCGGCTTCAGCCAGCTCATTGGCAATGTTCAGCGGCGTTTGGCCGCCAAATTGAACGATGACTCCCTCTGGTTTTTCCTTCTCATAAATGCTCAGAACATCCTCGACGGTCAAGGGCTCAAAGTAGAGTTTATCCGATGTGTCGTAATCCGTAGAGACGGTTTCAGGGTTACAGTTGACCATGATGGACTCATACCCTTCTTCCCGAATAGCAAATGCAGCATGGACACAGCAATAGTCAAATTCAATGCCTTGCCCGATTCGGTTGGGACCGCCGCCTAGAACCATGATTTTCTTGCGGTCGCTCACCGCTACCTGGTCCGGTGCATTGTAGGTGGAATAATAATAGGCCGCGTTCTCTACACCACTCACAGGAACCGCCTCCCAGGCTTCCACCACACCCAGTGAAGTGCGTTTTTTTCGGATATCTTTTTCAGGAATACCAAGAAGTTTGGCGAGATATTTATCTGCGAATCCGTCTTTTTTGGCCTGGATAAGTAAGTTGTCGGGAAGCATCTCACCTTTATATTCAAGAAATTGTTCCTCAAGTTCCACCAATTCCTTCATCTGTTCGATAAACCAGGGTTTAATATGGGTTATATCGTAAAGGGTCTGAACATCGGCACCTTTTCGCAGCGCCTCATACATCAAGAATTGTCGTTCGCTGGTGGGTGTATTCAGCATATTGAGCAATTCGTCCAGAGATTTTTCATTGAAATCTTTGGCAAAGCCGAGGCCATAACGATCAATCTCCAGGGAGCGTATGGACTTTTGAAAGGCCTCTTTGTAATTCTTGCCGAGACTCATGACTTCTCCCACAGCCCGCATTTGGGTGCCGAGTTTATCTTCAACACCCTCAAATTTTTCAAATGCCCAACGGGCAAATTTGACGACCACATAGTCGCCGGAAGGCGTGTATTTCTCAAGGGTTCCATCGCGCCAGTAAGGAATTTCATCCATGGTCAAACCACCGGCCAGAAGTGACGATACCAAAGCAATCGGGAACCCCGTAGCCTTTGATGCCAGAGCCGACGACCGAGACGTTCTCGGGTTGATTTCGATGACCACCACTCTTCCTGTTCTGGGGTCATGGGCAAACTGGACGTTTGTACCGCCGATAACTTCGATGGCTTCCACGATATCGTATGAGTATTTTTGAAGCCTTTGTTGAAGTTCAGGATCAATGGTCAGCATGGGTGCCGTGCAAAAGGAATCTCCGGTGTGAACGCCCATAGCATCAACATTTTCAATAAAACAGACCGTGATCATCTGGTTCTTGGCGTCCCGAACAACCTCCAGTTCGAGCTCTTCCCAGCCAAGCACCGACTCTTCAACCAAGACCTGGTTGACGATACTGGCCGAAAGACCCCGGGCCGCAACTGTTCGAAGCTCCTCGACATTATATACCAATCCTCCTCCTGTTCCGCCCATGCAGTATGCCGGCCGGATTACAACAGGATAGCCAAGCGTATCCGCAACCATCTCCGCGTCTTCCACACTATTGACCGTCTGGCTTTTGGGCATTTCAATGTCAAGGCGATTCATGGTCTCTTTGAAAGCAGTGCGATCCTCCCCGCGTTCAATGGCGTCGACGTTCACGCCGATGATCTGAACACCGTATTTATCCAACACACCGGCTTTGTATAGTTCTGAAGACAGGTTCAAGCCGGACTGACCGCCCAGGTTCGGTAGGAGGGCATCCGGTCGTTCGGCTTTGATAATGTTTGTTAGCGCTTCGATATTAAGAGGTTCAAGATAGGTGACATCCGCCATTCCAGGATCGGTCATAATCGTTGCCGGATTGGAGTTCACCAATATGATCTTGTAACCGAGGCTGCGTAATGCCTTACAAGCCTGGGTGCCGGAATAATCAAACTCACATGCCTGTCCAATGATAATCGGTCCGGATCCAATGATTAATACACTGTTAATATCTTCACGTTTGCCCATCTTAATTCCTTTCCGTTCTTTTTATGTAAGTGAATTGTCGACATCTATTAGAAATAACTGCTTCCATCCCAACAGTGGGTACACAACTTATCCTTAGGCAGACCAATGGCGTCCACAAGATGTTCAAGCTGTTGATATTTCAAGGATGTCAGTCGTAGCCGTTTACGAATTCGATCCACCATTGCCATATTCTTTTCCGAATTCGACGTTGCGTATTCGTGCAGCTTGGTATCCTCTGTACCTTCAAGCTCTTTTATCGCTTTTCGTCCGGCAAGATCGAGTATGGATCGCGATGTGGAAAAATTAAGAAACTCGCACGGATAAATCAAAGTCGGACAGGCCGGACGCATATGCACCTCCACTGCACCGAAATCGTATAATATCTGGATATTGTCCTGGAGTTGCGTTCCCCTGACAATGGAATCTTCACAAAATAGAATTCTATTTCCTTCGATCAGATTCTTAATGGGGATAAGTTTCATTTTCGCCACTAAATCTCTGACGCTTTGGTCCGTAGGCATAAAACTTCTGGGCCATGTCGGTGTATATTTTACAAAAGGTCTTATGTAAGGTATCTTCTTCTCATTGGCATAACCAAGGGCATGACCGGTTCCAGAATCCGGAATTCCTGAAACAAAATCGATTTCAACATCATCGTTTTTGCTCAATGCCGAACCGCACCGGTATCGCACGGCTTCCACATTAATTGCCTCGTAACTCGACGCTGGATAACCATAGTAGACCCAAAGAAATGCACAAATCTGCATGTTTTCTTGGGGTTTCTTTTTCTGTTCATATCCATCCGCCGTCATAAAAACAATTTCACCCGGCCCCAGGTATCTGTCCACTTCAAAACCCAAATTTGGAAATGCACATGTTTCCGAAGAAGCGGCACAGGAATCATGCCTTTTACCGATAATAATCGGCGTTCTTCCCAGCCTGTCCCGTGCAGCATAAATGCCATTTTCCGTAAGCAAAAGCATGGAACACGAACCTTTGATCTTGTCCTGGGCGCTCTGAATACCTTCTTCGAAGGAATCTTCATCACAAATAAGCGTGGCTGCGATTTCGGTAGGGCTTAAATCTCCACTGCTCGTTTCATAAAAATGGATTTTTTTTCGAAATGCCGAGTTGGCGAGTTCCTGTATGTTGTTTATCTTGCCAACAGTGACAATACCGAATCTTCCTAGATGAGATCCGAAAATCAACGGCTGGGCATCATAATCGCTAATAACACCGATCCCTTTGCGGCCGTTCAGCTTATGAAGATCTGTCTCAAATTTTGATCTGAAGTAATTGTTCTCAATATTATGAATTGAACGGGAGAATCCTTTGGAATTTTTCGTGGCCAGCCCGCCCCGTTTTGTTCCAAGATGAGAATGATAATCCGTTCCATAAAATAGATCGTTTACACAATCGTTTTTTGAAACAACCCCAAACAACCCTCCCATAAAAACCCCCTATAGTGATAGAATTTGAACAAAATAGCGAACTTCACGTCACCCGTGTCACCTTAACTCAAAATTCGCAAAAATATGTTGCCCTTCGCTATAGTTGTTCTTAATAAAAAATTCAACTATTAAGTGAAACTAATAAATTTATGACACAAATACATTTGTTTTTCTTAATAAAAAATAAATACATCCAAATGACGCTCAAAAAAAGAAATAATTATTGACAACAAAAAATGCACTATATATATGTGCTGATTCATCAATTGGCCCTGACGCTTACAAGGTTGTACAACGTTTTTTGAGGGCTCTGAAAAGACAAAGACGTCTTTAATCCATTACAGGTTGGATAAAGACGTTTTTTTTTGCGTACTGCTTTCATATTCATCTTGTTGTATGGTATAAATGAATACCGGAACGTTTTATAATTATAATATTTCTGACTTATTTTGTAAGAAGGTAAACATTAAGAACATGGCTGAAAATTTTAAACCCAAAATAACGCTGTTTCATTGTATCAATGCATTTAACGACACTACCGAGATGTTTTTAACCGGTAAAGACACATGTGAGATACAAACCGTCAAGATGCCTTGTTCCAGCATGGTCAAGGATGTTTTTTTGCTTCGGGCATTTGAATCCGGGGCTGACGGAGTGGTCGTAATGGTCTGCCCTGAAGGGCAGTGCCGCTTTTTAGAAGGCAACATCAGGGCAAAAAAACGCGTGGCATGGGTCCGGAACCTGTTGGATGACATCGGACTTGACGGCCGACGTTTATCTTTGGGCAACATGGCTGCCGGAGACAACACCGCAGCCAATCAAACAATTGACAATGTATTGAAAAATCTGGCCGAGTTGGGTCCAAACCCGGCCGTATGAATGGAGTCGATCAATGATAGTTGGAGAACAAAAATCCATATCGGAAATCAAGACCATCATCGCACCCTATAAGAAAATTCTCATTATGGGATGCGGTACCTGTGTAAAAACATGCTTCGCCGGAGGTGAGGACGAAGTGGCGGTACTGGCATCCGCCTTAAGACTGGCTTGTAAAAAAGACGGCAAGAAAATAGACATCGAGGAGTTTACCGTCGAACGCCAGTGTGAAGATGAATTCATCCAGGAAGGGGCGCCGGCTATCTCCCGAAACGAAGGCGTGTTGTCCCTGGCCTGTGGCGCCGGTGTCCAGGCCTTGGCCAGACGATTCGTCAAAACCCCTGTACTTCCGGGAGTCAACACCACCTTCATCGGAGTTCTGGAAAAGCAAGGGGTGTTTACCGAGGAATGTTCGGGCTGTGGGAATTGCGGACTCGCCGTATTCGGCGGCATTTGTCCGGTAACCCGCTGTGCCAAAAAACTTTTAAACGGTCCGTGCGGCGGATCACAGAACGGCAAATGCGAGGTCAATCCTGAAACTGATTGTGCCTGGCAGTTGATCATCGAACGGCTCAGGATATTGGGGCAAATGGATAACTTAAGGATCTATGTTCCCCCCAAAAACTGGCAACCCAGCCTTTCTGGCGGCCCAAGAAAAATGGTAAGAGAGGATCATATGATATGAACGAAAAACCGATCAGCAAACTGCAGGAAATTTTAGCAAAAGGAGAATTTGCCGTTACCGCAGAATGCGGTCCGCCACGGGG
>JASFGF010000201.1:0-5546 GCA_050123915.1 Desulfobacterales bacterium
TCTTCCGTACTCTGACCCCTGCTTGCCCCGTTAAATTTTTCAAAGAAAAGGAGTGAAGCAAATTTAACCGGGGACCTCTCGCTTTCCTCACTTGTCTTGTTTCTTTTCTATTTCCTCTTTTCTCTTTCCTATTTACTATTCACTATTCACTGTTTACTGCTCACTATTCACTATCCTTCAAACTGTTCTTCTTCAGTGGAACCTGCCAAGGCAGCGGTAGCCGTCTCGCCGCCGCTGATAACCATTTGAACTTCGTCGTAGTATCCCGCCCCTACAAAAGATTGGTGTTTCACTGCACTGTAGCCCAATTCACGCTCCATCTGGAATTCATGCTCCTGCAACTGTGAATAAGCCGCCATGCCCTTTTCTTTATAAGCATGGGCCAACTCAAACATAGAGGCATTTAAAGCGTGAAAACCGGCCAAGGTGACAAACTGAAACTTATAACCCATGGTTCCCAGTTCCTCCTGAAATCTTTGGAGCGTGGCATGATCCATATGGAGTTTCCAGTTAAACGAGGGAGAGCAATTGTAGGCCAGTAATTTATTCGGAAATTTCTCTAGAATTGCCTGGGCGAATTCCCGGGCTTCTCCCAGATCCGGCGTCGAGGTTTCACACCAGATCACATCTGCATAAGGCGCATAAGACAGGGCTCTGGTAATGGCAAGTTCCAGACCGCCTTTTACCTCGAAATAACCCTCCACAGTTCTCTTTCCGGTCAAAAAGGGTTGGTCGATGGGGTCTATGTCGCTTCGGGTTAAACGGGCACCTTTGGCATCTGTTCTCGCAACCATAAGCGTGGGTACCCCCATAACATCAGCGGCAAGACGGGCAGCCGCGAATTTGCGCAAAAATTCAGAGGAGGGAGCCAGGACCTTTCCGCCCATGTGACCGCACTTTTTCAATGAGGATATTTGATCTTCCAGATGAACCGCCGCCGCACCGGCGTTGATGCATGCTTTTGTCAATTCGAAAGTGTTGAGGGGCCCACCGAAACCGGCCTCTATATCTGCGACAATGGGGGCAAGCCAATAAATGTTTCCTCTGTCGTGGAGGTGTTGGAGCTGATCTGCACGAAGCAGCGCGTTATTTATTTTCCTGACCACAGCCGGGACACTGTCGGCCGGGTAAAGACTCTGATCCGGATAAGTCTGTTCAGCCGTATTAGCATCAGCCGCAACCTGCCAGCCGCTGAGATAAATTGCCTTTAACCCCGCCAACACTTGTTCAACGGCTTGATTACCCGTCAAGGCTCCCAAAGCCTGAACATATGGTTCTGAGTTCATCAGATTCCAAAGCCGACCAGACCCCAGTTGGGCGATAGTATATTCTATCTGAAATGAGCTACGAAGTCTTACCACCTGCTCTGCTGTGTAGGGTCGTTCAACTCCCTGCCATCGTGGTTCACTTTCCCATGATTTTGTGAGTGCTTTGGCTTGCTGTTGCCTATCCATGAAATATCCTCCATTGGTTTTAGTTTAAATGGTCATATGCAACTTAGGTCAAAAACTTCTATCATCTAAAATCGAAATGAAAATTTTCGATTCTGATATCCTATTATCAACCGATTTATTTTCGAAATAGAATATAGTTGCGAATCAATCCGCCCAAAATCAAGACAATCGGAAAAACAAACAACGATCCAAGAAAAGCCAATATCGGCCACCAGGCTTGATCTGCTGATTGGCCTGTTGAATAGTAAAAATAAAGACCTACTGTTGAGCAAGCCAGTAAGGATAAAACAACGACGATGAAATTATAGATATGCCCGGTTTGTTTTTCAATATACTTGGGTGAACTTTTAAAGTAAAGCCAGATCGAAATCAGAGAAAAGGGAACAAGAACAATTAATGACAAGACCATTTCACATTAATCATTGGTGCAAAATTTGAATCTTTATTTATAAAGATCACGCTTTTAATATCGCACAAAGGCCGCAAAAATTCAAAAGAATAAGAGGTTATTTTATCACGGAACATCTGTCCCATATTTTGAACTGTAATTTTTACATTATCAAATGTAAGAACAAATTGTCAAATTTTAGAATTGGCGTGTGGTGAGGAAAAACGTTTTATTTGTATTGTATTTTATGAAATGACGGGGTTTAGTGTTATTTCATTGCCGATCATCTGAAGATAAAATGCCGGAGATTCGGTCCAGGCTCCGGTGTTCATGTATCTGATGCCATTGTAAACCCTGTCCTCCGGATAATGCGTATGACCGCAAATGACCGCCTCATATCCATTTTCCAGGGCACAATTCACTGCATTCTTCATCACATTGTCTCTTAAAACCTTATATAACAACTCAAATTTCTTGGCATAATTGGCCACATGAACAGGGCTTGATCCGAACTTAATCATTATATCGTGAATCATTTTAAAGGATTTGATAAAAACCTGACTTCGGGGCATGATTTCGTCAAAGTCGTATCCATGGTTAATCAACAGTCTGTTTTCGATGGTGTAATATGTTTTAAAATGTATATGCTTAAACCCATTGTGAGCATAGCCATTGTCATGGTTTCCCCGAACCCAAATGACTCTTTGACGGTGTGAGACTTGCTCAATAAGATGCAGAACCCGCTTATGAGGCGGCTGTAACTTTTTATTGGGATCGTCTATGATATCGCCATTTAAGATCAGTTCGCAATCTTCAGGGATATTACTAATAAAGTTCTCGAATTCACGATGTAAAAAAAACCGGGATCCTATATGTAAATCGCTAACAACGATGGTATTCATTTTTAAGTTAGTTCGCTCCGTTTATAATTGGAATGTTGGAATAGTGGATTAATGGAATAATGAGAACTGAGATAATGCAATCTTGAGATAATTGCAAAATCTGGGTTGAAGATAACACAAAAAATGAATAATATCTTTTTATAAACAACCTTCCAGTATTCCATTGGGTTTTATTGCTTATCTTGAGTAAAACTTGACCTGAACGATTACCACTCAGCTTGTTCGATATATTCGGTTAGCCGTTTACTTTCATTCAGCAAAACCTCCAATATTTGATTGGCTTGGTCCATATTTTGGCTTCGTCCGATCTCTTCCAGCGACTTTGCAGCAGAAGAAACGCCATAGGCACTCAGATTGGCTGCTGCGCCTTTGAGCTTGTGGGCCTGTTCGGTCAGTGCCACCGCATCTGTATCGGCAACGGCAACCTTTAATGATTCAATCTGATCCGGAAGCTCCTGAACAAATCCTCCAAGAAGCATTTTAAGAAAATCTCTGTCCCCCATAGCCCTCTCCAGGGCCATTTCAAGGTCTAAAGGTTGTGTTTCTTCCGGTGTTTCAGATGGCACGCATTCTTTTTGAACCTCAGCATCAGGGTTGGAAGCATTATGTTCGGCACGGGTCCACTTTTCGATCTTTTCCAATAGCTCCTCTGGATTGATGGGCTTTGTTGTGTAGTCATCCATCCCCGCCGCAATGCATTTTTCACGATCGCCTTTCATGGCATGGGCCGTCATGGCGATAATCGGTATTCTCCCCGATCGTGCTAAAAGCTGAATCGTATAATCCGAAAGGTCTTCGGAGTCATTTTTATTGACTTTTACCTGTTGAGCCTTGAGTTCCAATTTGCGTATTCGACGCGTGGCCTCATATCCGTCCATCACCGGCATCTGTATATCCATCAACACCACATCGTAAGGAATCTTCTCCAGCGCCTCTAATACTCCCTGACCGTTTTCTACCGCATCGGCTCGATAACCGAATTTTTTAAGGATGTGTAACGCCACTTTCTGGTTGGTGGCATCGTCTTCAGCCAACAAAATGCGAATCCCTTGCTTTTTATTATCGGCCAGGGAGTGCCGTGTAACTATGGTCGCATCTTGCGGCTGTTTTTTTTCTTTCCATATTTTTGCTGTTGTAGCAAGACAGTCGTACAACTGAGATTGTTTGATCGGTTTGGTCAAATAAGCGCCAAAGCCAATCTTCTTTAATCGTGCCACATCTCCCCGCGCCCCCATGGAGCTGACCATAATGAGAATGGTGTCTGCCAGATCCGGGTCCTGTTTGATCCTGAGGCCCAATTCCTCCCCATCCATGTCCGGCATCTGCATGTCAATAATGGCGATCTCAAAAGGATCCCTTGCTTCCTGGGCATGCCGCAGTTCATCTATTGCCTGGATTCCGCTGGAAGCTTCACCATAACGACATCCCCAGGACTTGAGCTGCTCCCTGTAAACCTGCCGGTTGATAGCATTGTCATCTACAAACAGAATTCGTTTCTTACGAATATCCTCGGGAATCATCAAAGTCTCACAACCATCGGGCTGTTTTTCCAGTGCCACTGTAAACCAGAACGTGCTGCCCTGGCCTTCTTTACTGTCGACACCGATACGTCCCTCCATCAATTCCGTAAGCTGCTTGCATATGGCCAGTCCTAAACCGGTGCCACCGTAATTGCGAGATGTGGAACCGTCCACTTGTGAGAATGACTTGAACAATCGGTCCATGCCCTCTTCCGATATGCCGATACCGGTATCTCTTACACTGAAACGGATCACGACCCGATGGGCGTCCTCTTTTTCAACTATAGCCTTTAGCGTCACCTCGCCCGAATCTGTAAACTTAATGGCGTTACCCATCAAATTGATCAAGATCTGCCTCAGCCGTCCAGGATCTCCACGTAGCAGGGAGGGAACCTCATGATGAACGATAGAAGCGAATTCCAGGCCTTTTTCATAAGCTTTGAGGCTCATGAGTTCGCTCACTTCTTCAAGAGTAACTCTTAAATCAAAATCGATGACCTCCAGCTCGAGTTTGCCGGCTTCGATTTTGGAAAAATCGAGAATATCGTTGATGACCGTCATCAGAGAATCGGCGCTCTTTTGAATGGTCTCGGTAAACTGGCGCTGCTCAACGTTAAGATCGGTATCCATCAGCAGATTTGTCATACCGATAACCCCGTTCATGGGTGTGCGGATTTCATGGCTCATATTGGCCAGAAACTCGCTCTTTGCAATACTTCCCGCCTCGGCAGCCTCTTTGGCCTTTTTAAGTTCAACCTCCGTGCGCTTACGATCGGTAATATCCACAGCAGTTCCGGTATACCGTGTTCCGGTGTCGGAAAAAACAGGGGAAGAACGAAGGTGAATCCAGCGCTCGTCGCCTTTTGGGGTAATGATCCTACAGTCTTTAGAAAACGCCTTCAGGTTTGTTAATGTCTGTGCCCATTGTTCGGATACGGAGTCCCTGTCATCTGGATGCAGAAATGTTCTCCAATCACTTGTAAGACTTTCAATGAGAGATACGCCAAAAATTTCCTGCCAGCTTGAGTTGGTATACAGGCATTCGCTCTTTGAATCTGTTTCAAATATTCCAACCGGTAATGTCTCAGAAATCAGCCGAAAACGATGTTCACTCTCATTTTGTATATTATCCGATTTAGCGGATTCGGCGACCTTATCTTCCAACTCTTTAATTCGCTGTTTCAACTCTTCATATGAAGGTCTATCTTCACTCATGACATTAATTTCTTCCAAAGGTTTATCCTGATCAGATGAGAACATCTCAATATCACCAATTATCGTC
>JASFGF010000202.1:0-5528 GCA_050123915.1 Desulfobacterales bacterium
CAGTTCAACTTCTTTGAAGTTTCCTTGACGTTGTTCAAGGGCAAGTTCAGGCATTTCGGCCCTGGCTTCCTTGGGAATCCCTGAAGGAATCGGCCGATAGAGGGGATTTTCTTTGGTAATCGGTTCACGCCCTTGAACCATATCCTGGCCGTCCATATATCGGACAATGGATTCGGCGGCTTCTTTTCCGGCGGCAATTGCACCGATAGCTACCCACGGTCCGGTCTGGACGTCGCCGCCGGCAAATACCCCTTCACGGCCGGTGGCATAACTGATGGCGTCCACCTCGGTGGTTCCCCACCGAGAAAATTCCAGCCCTGCAATATCTTCGATCGCCGAAAGATCCGGTCTCTGACCGATGGCCGGAATCAACTGATCGATATCGATGTCATATTCACTCCCGGGAATCGGAACCGGGCGCCTTCTCCCTGATGAATCCACATCGCTCAGTTCCATGCGGATACAGCGGATCCCAATGACGTTACCGTCCTGGGTCAAAATTTCCTGAGGTGCGGCAAGATACTCGATGTTGACACCCTCGGATTCAGCAGCATGAATCTCCTCTTCCCATGCAGGCATTTCAGCCCGGGTTCGCCGATAGATGATGTTAACATTTTTCGATCCCAACCGAACCGCACAGCGGGCCACGTCAATGGCCACGTTCCCGCCGCCGATAATGGCAACATTCTCACCCACATCGGCTGTTCCCGTGAGGTTCACTTCCCTTAAAAAATCAACACCCTGTCGAACACCGCCGGCCTTTTCGCCGGGAACGCCCAGCTCGATGCCCTTGTGGGCGCCGATGCCCAGATAAATCGCTTTATATCCCTGGCCGAAAAGATCATCCACGGTTAAATCCGGACCCAAAGGGGTGCTGGTTTTAATTTCCACACCCAGCTTGGTGATAATCTCGATTTCCTGATCCAGGATATCCCTCGGTAACCGGTGTTCGGGAATTCCCACCCGCAACATACCACCGGTGACAGGCAATGCCTCATAGATGGTGGATAAAATCCCCTTGCGGGCCAGATGATACGCAGCAGACAAGCCTGCCGGACCGGAACCGATGATGGCCACTTTTTCATCCCTTGCAGGAAGGCGTGGAATCTCTATATCCCGTGGATCGAATTTGTCTGCGGCCAACCGCTTGAGATTCCGGATGGCCACCGGAGAGTCCACATCACACCGACGGCATGCATCTTCGCATCCATGGGGACAAATGCGTCCCAGCACGCCGGGGAGCGGCAGGTCTTCCATAATAATTTTAAGGGCTTCTTTATATTTACCCTGGCCCACCATCTGAACGTAGGCTTGAACGTTCAAACCCGCAGGGCATGCCATGCGACAAGGTGCCTGGTCTGCCTTTTGTATGGCAAATGCTCCGGGTATTGCCTGGGCGTATTTTTTATACGTTGCCTTTCTTTCGCTAAACCCCTGATCATATTCGCTGGGTAATGAGACAGGGCACACCTCGACACAATCGCCACAGGATGTACATTTATCAAGATCAATATAACGGGGGGTTGTATTGACGGTGACTTTGAAGTTTCCTTCAGTACCCTCTACCTTATCAACTTCGGCACAGGTAATAAGGTTGATGTTAAGATGCCGGCCGACCTCGACCAGTTTGGGTGAAATAATTCACATTGCACAATCATTGGTGGGGAATGTTTTGTCCAGTTCACTCATTACGCCGCCGATGGCGGATGATTTTTCCACCAGGTGAACCAGATATCCGGAATCCGCCAGGTCCAGTGAGGCCTGCATTCCGGCAATTCCACCCCCGACAACCAGAACGGATCCGAGGATCTTATCAGTCATGTGGAACTCCTTATGTTGTGTTTTGAATAATAGATGAGGAAGATTGAATCCAAACTTCATCCACTTATGAACTCATGGACCACAATCAAAGAAACCTTTTACTCCCTATATGTTAAATTTGTCAACCAAAATTTAATACATATCCATAAGATGACTGCTAAATTCGTCGCTCAAAATTTAACACATGGTAAAAAAGTACCTGTTAAATTTTTCAACTGACTGAACACAGGATAAAAAATGGCCTTGAAACAGATCATGGAGCATGATAATTCTTAAAACATGAATCATCACACATCTTCAATTATGAATATCGCCCTGGTGGGCGGGGGAATTTTTTGTAAGGAAATTCTCGAAAAAACAACCTTTGACGATAAACAAGAGGGTATCAATGCCGGCATCGTGGCAGTCGCCGATCCCGATCCAAAAAGTCCGGGTATGGTGCTCGCCGGAAAAATGAACCTTTTGACCCTCACCGATTATCACGAACTGTATGATCCAAAACACAATATTCGCCTGATCATTATTCTCACGCCGGGAAATCACCTCTTTGAAGATATTCTCAAAACCAGGCCCCCTCACATCCGTCTCATGGCATACGATGTCTTCAACATATTCTGGAAAGCCATTGGGGTCGAAGAACAAAAGCTCAGAGAACGAACAAAGGAAATGGAAACCATTCTCAACGGCATCCAGGAATTCATATTGGTAATTACCCCTGAAAAGGAAATCATCGATGTCAATGAGACGTTTCTGGAAAAGATGTGTTATGCCCGAAACGAGGTTATCGGAAAAAAATGCCATGAAGTCTATCAGAAAAGTAACACGCCGTGCAGTTTTGATGATATCGTCTGCCCGTTAAAAAAAGTCATTGACAACAAAAGACCGGTGACAAAGGTCATGAATCGTTTCAACCACAACGGTGAACGTCGATATATGGAAATTTCCATTTTTCCCATCTGGGAAACCAATGGTCAAATCTCAAAATTCATTGAAATCAGCCGTGACATTACCGAACGAAAGATAGAAGAAGAAAAAATTACCCGTCGTTTGGAACAAATGGTGGAAGAACGAACCCGCCAGTTGAAAGAAACCCATGCCAAACTCATCCACCAGGACAAAATGGCCTCTCTGGGTAAGTTATCGGCCTCTGTGGTCCATGAAATAAACAATCCCAACGCCGGAATATTAAACCTGATCATGCTCATCAAACGAATCATCGACGAAGGCCCTATCTCCCCAAAGGAGATGGAGCAATTCAAGCGATACCTGGTCCTCATGGAAACGGAAACCCGCCGGATCGGCCGGATTGTTTCGAATTTACTGGCCTTTTCCCGGCAATCCAAAATGCGCCCGACACTATTAAATATCAACCGGCTCATCGAAAAAACACTGGTATTGAATTCGAATCTGCTCAAAATCAACAACATCAAAGTCAAAAAGCAAATGGATCCGGATCTGCCTGATCTTACCGGCTCGGAAGACCAGCTTCAGCAGGTTTTCATGAACATCGTCTCCAACGCTGCAGAAGCAATGGAATCCGCCGGCAAAGGGGAGTTGATCATCACCACACGTCATTCTTCGAAAAACGACAAGATCAAGATTTTGTTCAAAGATACCGGGGTGGGCATACCCGAGGAAAATTTTTCAAGACTTTTTGAACCTTTCTTTACAACCAAGAAAAAAGGGAAAGGGGTGGGGCTCGGGCTCTCCGTGGCTTACGGCATCATTCAAGAGCACCACGGTTCTATCTATGTTCAATCCAAAAAAGGAAACGGCACGACTTTCATCATAGACATTCCTTTGAAACACGAATCAATTTAATTGGAGCAGTCTGGAGGTATCCATGCTCGTCACGAAGATCCTTATCGTTGATGATGAACCCATCATGCGCGAATCTTTGGCCGGATGGCTTGAACGGGATGGCCATCATATCGATACGTCGGCCAGCGGGGAAGACGCTATAAAAAAGCTAAAAGGCACCCGCTACGATGTCCTTTTGGTCGATATCAAGATGGAAGGAATCAGCGGACTGGATGTTTTAAAACATGTCAAAGAAAGTGATCCTGACGTGGCTGTGGTGATGATTACCGCATACGGTTCCATCGCAACGGCCATCGAGGCGATGAAAAACGGGGCTTATGATTATCTCCTGAAACCGTTCGATCCGGATGAATTGGGAATTATCATTGATAAAATACTCAAGAATCAGGCCCAGCTTCGCGAAAACATATATCTAAAAGCCCAATATAAAGATCGAACCCGATTCGAGAGTATGATCGGTCAGTCCAGACCGATGCAGGAAATATTCGATATGATCATGGATGTTTCTCCCAGGGATTCAACCGTTATGATAACCGGAGAGACCGGAACCGGCAAAGGACTTGCCGCCAAAGCCATTCATTCAAACAGTTCCCGTTGTATGGGCCCGTTTGTGGTGGTCAACTGCGGCGCCGTTCCGGAGCATCTTATGGAAAGCGAGCTTTTCGGCCATCAAAAAGGGGCGTTCACGGACGCCAAAGAAACCAAAAAAGGACGCCTGGAAATATCCCACGGCGGCACCCTCTTTTTGGACGAGATCGGGGAAATCAGCATGAGAATGCAGATCGATCTTTTGAGGGTGCTGGAAGATCGCGTATTTTATCGGGTGGGAGGGACTCAGCCCCTCAAATCGGATTTTCGAGTGATTGCCGCTACCAATAGAAATCTCGAAGAGGCTGTAAAAGAGGGAATCTTTCGTGAAGACCTTTACTACCGCTTGAATGTGATCTCTTTTGAGATTCCACCGCTTCGGGAACGCAAAGAAGACATTCCGCTTCTGGCCGAACACTTTCTGCGCCGTTTTACACAGGAAACCAACAAATCCATCGACCGCATCAACCGGGATGCCATGGACGAAATGATGCTCTATGAATGGCCGGGAAACGTCAGAGAGCTCGAAAATGCCATTGAACGGGCGGTGGTGGTCAGCAAAAGTCGTTACATTCTGCCTGAAGATCTGCCCATTTTCAGGCCTGAATACTGTATTTCTTTAAAAGACAACTCTCTCCAAGAGGTTGAAAAAGCACATATTATCAAAATACTTAACGACAATCAATGGAATATTAAAAAATGTTCGGAAATACTGGGGATAGACCGTTCTACACTCTATAGTAAAATCAAGCGATACAAGCTGAAAAAACCGGCTTGACAACCATGAGGTTATCATCTGAATTTTGCAGAAAATCATCATTTCCCCCATCGAAAATATTGAAATTTGTAATTACCAATCCCTGGGCCAGGAAATACACCGAACATTCGGCTTTCAAACTGAGATAAAATCCTTACTCCAAGATGTCAATTTTGCCTACGACCTAACAAGGGATCAGTATCACTCAACGGCAATTCTCGAAAAACTGGCGAGCACATCACCTTCTATGTCCATCAAAGTGGTTGCAATTACCCATGTAGACCTTTTTATCCCGATTCTGACCCATGTTTACGGCGAAGCCCAACTTGCCGGAAAAGCATGCATCGTATCGACATTCCGGCTGCAAGAAGGTCTTTTTATTACAACTATGGAAAAAGAACTTGAAAATCGGGTTGTTAAAGAGGTACTTCACGAACTGGGGCATACGTTTAACCTGCGTCATTGTGATGATAAGTCCTGCATCATGCATTACTGTCGAAGCATTAAAGATGTGGATCGAAAAACAGATCAATTTTGTCGA
>JASFGF010000203.1:0-5513 GCA_050123915.1 Desulfobacterales bacterium
TCTTTGGGCGGGCTGGCTGCAAGCCTGGGTTCGGGTGCGTTGATTAAACACTTTTTTTTGCCATTGCTGCCATGGGGTTTGAGCCTTCTGTTTTTCCTTTCCATCAGTATCGCAGGCCAGGTGGGAGATTTATTTGAGTCTCAAATAAAGCGGGTTGCCCATATAAAAGATTCGGGAGCCATACTACCGGGTCACGGCGGTGTCCTTGATCGGATTGATGCGTTACTGTTTGCTGCGCCGGTGGCATACATTTTTAAAGAATATTTACTGTCATGAAAAATCTTTCCATATTGGGCTCAACAGGATCCATCGGCTGTAATACCCTTAAAATTGCAGAAATGTTTCCTGATCGATTTGCTGTTAAGGCGCTTGCCGCAAAAAACAATATTCCTATGCTGGCCAGGCAGATTGAACGATTTTGTCCGGAAATCGCCGTGGTTTTTGATGAAGCTACAGCCCTTGAACTAAATAAAAAGCTTCCGGCTGGAATCGATGTTGAAGTATTATTTGGTGAAAATGGCTATAAAGCAGCGGCTACCTATGAATCTGTGGACCTGGTGGTCGTAGCCGTGGTTGGAGCAGCAGGTTTGATTCCGACGCTTTCAGCCATAGCAGCGGGAAAAAACATCGCGCTGGCAAACAAAGAAACCCTTGTAATGGGCGGCGATATTGTCATTGAACAGGCAGAATTAAATAATATAGCGATACTTCCCATAGATAGTGAACACAGTGCAGTTTTTCAATGCATCGAGGGAAATCGAAGAGAGGATGTTGATAAGATCATACTCACTGCTTCTGGTGGTCCATTTTTAAACCTGCCGGAAAAGGAATTTAACAAAATTACACCCAAAGATGCTTTAAACCATCCCAATTGGAATATGGGAAAAAAGATCAGCGTTGATTCGGCAACATTGATGAACAAAGGGCTTGAGGCCATAGAGGCTAAATATCTTTTCGATGTTTCTCAGGAGATGATAGACGTTGTGATCCATCCGCAAAGTGTGATTCACTCCATGGTCTCCTTTAAAGATGGAACGGTGATGGCTCAGCTTGGAATTCCTGATATGAAAGGGGCAATTGCATATGCAATGGCCTATCCTGAACGTCTGGCGTTGGGACAGCCGACACCGGACTTTGTGAGTATCGGGAAGCTTACTTTTGAAAAGCCAGACATAAAAAAGTTTCCATGTCTTGCGCTGGCATACGCCGCCTGTGAAGCCGGAAGGACCCTTCCGGCCGTTTTAAATGCTGCAAACGAAGTGGCTGTCGCGGCTTTTTTAGAGAACCGTCTTTCCTTTATAAAAATACCTCAAATCATAGAAAAAACGATGGAACATCACGTGGTTGTCACCGATCCAACCTTAAACGATATTCTTGAGGCTGATCAATGGGCCAGAAAACAGGCTCAAAATCTGATAAATGCCTTGAAATAAAGGGACATTGTAAAGAAAGTACTATCTCAATTGGGTGTAAACAACCATTCGGATACAGATATTCTTGACTTTCGCTCAATCGGAGTAATAGATTTATAATCTTGCTCTTTTGTGATAACATACACTTTAGCCTTTTTAAAAAAACATTACCGCTTCAGGTATGATTAAATTTTTGCTGGAAGAACTCGTGGATAAGGGCTCGTAATGAAAGAACCTGATCAGGCTATTGATAAAGGTCTTTGCTTTAACAAAGAGTTTCATCCATAATGTTAAATTGCCTATGGTTCTTTCAAAACGATTCCTAATCCACTCAGACAGCTTCCAGACAAAAATTTAATCATACCTGAAGCTCATCTGAAATCGACTTATTTCAAAGGATTATTTAGTGATAACATACTTCCCTAAATAAAGCGTTTCATGTCGTGATTCAAAGGATAATAAGACAAACGTCATTAACGAACTTGACAATCGCTGAATTTAGGACTTAATAAGCTAAAATTAAATAGTGTCCATCCATAAATCTTATATTGGGTACAAAATTAAGTTTCCAATGCAGAAATTAGCAATTTTTCGCAAGGTCAAGGAAATCCGAAGATTGACCCCAGAGAAATAGGCTCTGCATTTCACAGGGCAAGTGCGGAGATTGCGGAAAAAGGTTATTTCTGGATGGAAACGAGTCGTATAGAGAGACATAGATAATGAGCGTAAGTATATTTTCATTGATTATCGTGTTAGGTGTACTGATATTTTTTCATGAACTGGGACATTTCCTTGTGGCAAGAGTGTTGGGTGTCGGGGTGGAGAGATTTTCTTTGGGATTTGGACCCAAATTAATTGGAAAAACCATCGGCATTACGGAATACAGGATTTCAGCCATACCCCTTGGCGGATATGTAAAGATGGTGGGAGAATCGCCGGACAGCGAATTGAATCCTTCCGATATACCCATCTCCTTTACGCATAAACATGTCTTTAAGCGGATTTTGATCGTTGCGGCCGGCCCTTTTTTTAATATTTTGCTGGCGCTGATCATATTTTTCGGCATTTTTCAAATCTCCGGCCTTTTAATATTAAAACCCGGCATCGGAGATGTCAATGAAGGCACGCCTGCCTACATGGCGGGATTGAAAAAGGATGATCTCGTCGTATCTATCGATGGCGTTGACATTTCAAGCTGGGAAGATATGGCCAATGCGATTATGGCAAGCAAAGGTAAAACGCTTGCGATATCCGTGCTTCGCGAAGATAAGGTGCTTACCAAAAACGTGACGCCGGAAGTGAAAAAATTTAAAAATATATTTAATGAAGATGTGGATCGTTATGTCATCGGCATTACCGCTTCAGGCGAGGTCTTTAAAAAGGATCTGAACTTTTTTCAAGCTGTTTCAGAGAGTATCAACCAGACCTATCAAATCACCGCTCTGACCATAAAAGGGATTGTAAAGCTTTTTCAGGGAACTGTTTCGCCAAAAACACTGGGCGGTCCGATAATGATCGCGCAAATGGCGGGACAGCAGGCCAAAGAAGGGGTGGTCAATTTAATTTTTTTCATTGCCCTGATCAGCATCAATCTTGCCATATTAAATTTTCTTCCCATACCGGTTCTGGACGGCGGCCATTTGCTTTTCTTTTTTATTGAGGCAATCAAAGGCAGTCCGGTAAGTATAAGGGTACGTGAGATTTCGCAGCAGGCAGGGATATTTGTATTGATACTGTTGATGATCTATGTATTCTACAATGATATTGCGCGGGTATTTTTAAGTTAATGCCATACAGACTTGAAATTGCACTGAGACCAGAGTTGTTTGATGCCGAAGGCGACGGGATTCGACGGAAGGCAAATCATTATTTTGGGATTGAAATTGCCTGGGTTCGCAGCATTCAAGTGGTTACCATTGATGCGAATCTTTCGAGAGACCAACTCAAAATCATTCAAACAGACATTTTTACCAATCCGGTCACACAGTTTTCTTCTTATGACCCCATTGACATCGAATTTGACTGGACCATATGGGTGGGCTTTCGGCCGGGTGTCAGAGACAATCCGGGAAGCACCGCTGTCGAGGCAGTTGAAGATATTCTGAATATTAAATTCGGTCCTGAAGAAGCGATCTACACCTCTAAACGGTATTGTCTAAAAGGAAAAGGACTGTCTTTTGAAAACATAACTGCCGTTGCCGGTGAACTTCTGGCCAATGACATTATCCAGCAATGGAAGATTTTTCCTGCCCACAAATGGGATCCCGCAACAGGAACCGGTATTATCCTTCCGAAAGTTATCCTCGACCATACGCCCAGCGTGACATCGATTCCCGTTCCCAGCGATTCTTATCTTCAACAAATCAGCGATCGTCGAGGGCTCGCGCTGAACCCTGCTGATATTCCCTTTATAAGATCTTATTTCCTGGATAAAACGGTTCAGAGCGAACGGGCATTGAAGGGACTTTCAGACCCCACGGATATCGAACTTGAATATATATCCCAGGCCAGGAGTGATCACTGTAACCACAATACGTTCAGGGGGTTGTTTCGATACCGGGATCTTGAGACCAATGATACGGATACAGTGGACAATCTTTTTAAGACATGTATCGAGGTGCCCACACTGACGCTTCAGAAAAAAAAGCCGTGGGTAATATCGGTGTTGTGGGACAATGCCGGTGTCGGGCGTTTTGACGACGATCACTACTATGTCATTACAGGAGAAACCCACAATTCTCCATCCAACATGGAAGCATACGGCGGTGCTATTACAGGGATAGTAGGAGTTTATCGCGACCCTTTGGGGACCGGTAAAGGAGCCAAGCTGGTGATGGGGGGATTTGGTTTTTGTGTGGGACCCAGGGATTATAACGGACCCCTTCGTCCCCATCTACATCCAAGGCGGCTTTTGGATGGAATTATCGAAGGTGTTCGTGACGGCGGTAACAAAAGCGGGATTCCCACAACCTTCGGCCAGGTCCTTTTTCATCACGGTTACCTGGGAAAATGCCTGGTTTTTGTAACGGCAGTGGGAATCATGCCGACCAAGATCAAAGGTAACCCCTCGGAAAAAAAGATAACATCGCCGGGAGACCTGGTCATTATGTGCGGTGGAAGGGTCGGCAAGGACGGGATTCATGGGGTCACTGCATCATCAGAAACATTTTCAGAACACACGCCGGCAGGTCATGTTCAAATCGGTGATCCTTATACCCAGAAGAAAATGCATGATTTTCTTTTAGAGGCCCGGGATGAAGGGTTGGTGCAGTTTGTTACGGACAACGGCGGCGGCGGGCTTTCTTCGTCAGTGGGAGAGTCGGCCCGGTTCTGTAACGGATGCGAGATTCAGCTTGAAAAAGTGCCATTAAAGTATGAAGGGCTTGATCAGTGGGAAATTTGGGTTTCCGAATCCCAGGAACGGATGACCGTTGCGGTAACACCTGAACATCTTGAACGGTTTATGACGCTTTCGAAAATGCATGCCGTTGAAAGCACGGTTATCGGTAAATATACGGATTCAGGCAAACTACATATCACCTACAACGATGTGACGTGTGCCTACATCGATATGGATTTGATGACGTCGGGTTTTCCCCAGTGGGAGTTTGATGCCGAATGGAAGCCGCCGGAAAGACGCGGACTGTTTGAACCGGTATTAAAAGCACCTGACAACTATCAAGCGTTGCTGTTGGATATGCTTTCACGTCCCAATATCTGTTCCAAGGAGTGGATCATTCGACAGTATGATCACGAAGTCCAGGGAACAAGTGTCATTAAGCCCATGGTGGGCGCAGAACGTGATGTGAACAGTGATGCGGCGGTCATCAGGCCCGTGCTTGACACCCGGCACGGCCTTGCTTTTGCCCAGGCGCTACTGCCGTCCTATTCGGCCATAGACACCTATCATATGACCAGCTGCACCATTGACGAGGCAGTACGCAGACTGGTTGCCGTTGGTGCGGATTTTGACCAAATCGGCGGTGTGGATAATTTTTGCTGGCCCAGTATTCAATTTCATCCTCAGAATAATCCGGATGGTAAATTGAAAGCCGCGAATCTCGTGAGATCATGCCGGGCATTACGTGATATCTGCCTTGC
>JASFGF010000204.1:0-5493 GCA_050123915.1 Desulfobacterales bacterium
CTTTTTCTTCGAGATAATCCCTAATGTCCTTTGGAGTGAATGAAACAGTACTTTCTTTATTTATGGAAAATAATGCGCTTAGTTTATCTTCCGGAACAGTTAAATCGAAATGGGTATCATCTGCTGATATAACAGGGGTTTCAGGCTCAGGCGTCTCAGACGCTGTGGTATCTATTTTCTCAAACCGCTGTTGCTTTTTAAGAATCGCGTTACATTGATCCCGGGTCATCACATCCGATTCAACCAATATGTCCCCGATCATCTTAACGGTCTTGGTCTTTTCATAATTCTTTTGTTGCTCAATCAAAGCATGTTCAATATCCTCTTGAGTCGCAAATTCATTTTTTACGGCAATCATTCCGAATTTTCTATCCATCCTTCTTGTTTCAATCACCTTTTGAATAGAAAGAAGGAAATCGAGCTGATTCTTAGACATCATCCCATTCGCCACCAGGATTTCTCCTAAAAGTGCTTTTTCCCCGGCACGTTGCTCCTGTTTTTGAATGGACAATGCTTCCTGGATTTGTTCTTCATCAACAAATTTGTATTTTACGGCCAACTTTCCGATAACCAAGTAGGCGTCATCTTGGGAAATGGTGTCAATCTCTCCTTCCTTTGACATTGTCACCTGGGGACTTTCTTTTTCCCTGTTTTCAAAATCAAAATCGACCTTAAAGGAATGACCACAGCTCTTGCATGATACCTTGCGGCCCAGAAAAGCTTCAGGTGTCCGGTATCTGCATTCACACGAAGGACACATCGTTATTCTGTCTTTGTTATTTTCCATTTTTATCCGCACTTTGATATGGGAGACGAACAATCAAGCATCTATGTTGTTATTTTAAATGCTGATTATTCTCATAACGAGCAAGCAGAAATCATGCCAAGAATTGTCAAACAGTTAAAAATCTATATTTTCGACAGCTCATCGATTGTTAACCTTTTTATATGTAATATCATATGGTTGTGTCTTAGTTTTCAGGCATTACTTTAAATCAAGGTGTCTTAAAAATAATGGCTCAACGAATATTTTGATTTGATAGTTTTATCTCGACGCGCTACTCTAAAGGCTCTTAAACACGATTCATATGTGGGACTTAGGGTAAAAAGTTATCTTTATATCATTCAAATACCAAAATCGGCATTTTTTTGACAGAATGATCCATACTTTTCTCTAAGACTTTGAAAAACGACCAAACAGGTTAGATGAACTGTTTTTTAAATTATCGACGAATCGTCATCTTGTCAAGAAGATAAGAGAGTCAATAGGGCTAAGCTATTGACAAATTGAACGTTTAATGCACTAATACCGTAACTCACGATTGAAGACCTTCGCTCGAATGGAATAATACGTTTATCCGGACATTCATTTTATTCACCTTCCAAAGGAGCAGTTTATGAAAAAGAAATGTGAATTAAAATTCTCTGATCTCAGATCGATGTGTGACCCAAAGATGTTTGCTTTTAAGACCACTGCGGAAGTTGATCCCCTGGACAAAGTCATCGGTCAGGAACGCGCGGTTCAGGCCATCGAGTTCGGTCTGAACATGAAAAGCCCGGGGTATAATATATTTGTTACGGGAATAGAGGGCACCGGAAAATCAACCATTATCAGAGATATCGTTACTCACCATGCCAAAAGTTTACCCTCTCCGGTAGACTGGTGCATGGTCAATAATTTTAAGGATGAATATCATCCCAAAGCCGTTTCTGTTCCCAAGGGGAAGGCAACCCGGTTTTCAAAAACCATGAACAAACTGATCGATGATCTGAAAAAAGAACTTCCCAAGGCCTTTGACCATGAATCCTATCAGCAAAGACAAACTGAAATCCAAAAAAAATACACGGACCAGCAAAAAGATATCATTAAAAAACTTGAAGCATCGGCATCGCAACACAACATTCAGATTAACAGGACCAAAGCCGGTTATCAAACCATCCCCATTGTAAAAGAAAAGGCGATCTCACCGGAAGAATTTCTCGCGCTTCCAAAGGATAAGCAGACTGAAATCGAAGAAAAGATCAGCCTTGTCCAATCCGAAATCGACGCCACGATTCGTGAAATCAATAAAATCAACCAGTCGATGAATTCACAGATTGAAAAACTCATGCAGGAAATAGCGCTCTTTGTTGTAAAACAGCGTATCGATGTCATCAGGGATGAATACAAAGAATGCAAGGATATTTTGATCTATTTAGATTCGGTTCAAGCCGATATTCTTGAAAACGTTCAGGATTTTATTGCTCCAACCGAAGTAAAGTCACCCTTAGAAGGCTTGATGTTTCAAGCTGCCAAGCCCTCTTTTCTTCGTTATCAGGTAAATGTCCTTGTGGATCAAAAAGATTTAAAAGGTGCACCGGTTATTTTTGAGACAAATCCCACGTATCAAAATGTTTTTGGCTTAATTGAAAAAAGAGCCTACATGGGTACGGTGACCACTGACTTTACCATGGTCCAGGCCGGATCAATCTTAAAGGCCAACGGCGGTTATTTGATTATGGAAATTGAATCTATTCTCATGAACCCGTTTGTATGGGAAGCGCTCAAACGAACACTTCAAAATAAATTGCTGTCCATAGAAGATATCGCATCGGGCATGGGATACGGAACATCATCAATACGTCCGGAACCGATACCCATGGAAGTCAAGGTAATATTATTGGGCAGTTACCATCTTTTTCATCTGCTCCAGAACCACGATTCAAAATTCAATAAGATATTCAAAGTAAGAGCGGACTTTGATCATGAAGTTATAAAAAATGACGATACCATTCAAAAGTATGCGCGCTTCATCGCCCGGGTCTGTAAAGAAGAGGAGCTTCTTCCCCTAACACCAAAAGGAGTTGCCGCCATCGTAGAATATGGTGAAAAATATATATCCAACAAACACAAACTTTCCATTCGGTTCGGCCCTGTTATGGGGGTTTTAATAGAAGCAGATTATTGGGCCCGAAAACGGAATGCCAAGCAGGTAACAGACAAGGATGTCATCAAGGCATTTACCGAATACAGATTTCGTTATAATCTTTATGAAGAAAAAATTCATGAATCCTATGTGGATGATACGATTATGATTGACGTTGAAGGTGATGAAATCGGTCAGGTGAACGCACTGGCTGTTTTTCAAATCGGCGACATTTCATTTGGGCGCCCTTCTCGTATCACGGCTGAAACCTATATGGGAAAACAAGGTGTCATCAATATTGAGCGTGAGGCCAAGCTCAGTGGAAAAACTCACGACAAAGGCGTTCTGATCTTTTCGGGTTATTTGGGTCGAACCTTTGCTCAAAACTATCCTCTGAATTTATCCATCAGCATCACGTTTGAGCAAAGTTACAGTGGTATCGACGGGGACAGCGCTTCATCCACTGAACTGTACGCCATTATCTCAAGCCTTTCCGGCATCCCTATCCATCAGGGCATTGCAGTAACCGGTTCCGTGAATCAAAAAGGAAAAATCCAGGCCATCGGGGGGGTGAATCAAAAAATAGAGGGTTTTTTCGATGTTTGTAAAGCAAAAGGATTTACCGGAAAACAGGGAGTTCTCATTCCCAGGGCCAATGTTAAAAACCTGATGCTCAAAAAAGAAATCATCGATGCGGTAAAGAAAAGAACATTTCATATCTATCAGGTTTCAACAGTCGAAGAAGGTATCGAAATATTGACCGGTGTTCCGGCAGGAGCACCGGATGAAAACTGTGAATACCCTGTCGATACAGTTTTCGGAAAAGTTGAGGCCAAACTTAAAGGGTATTTGGAACGTTCATTTGAGCTAAAAAAACAGTTTGAGACACAGAATGAGACGAACGATTAGTGCGTTTTATTTGAGGAATTAATTTTTATGAAGATTATCACTACATCCATAGAAGGAATTCTCATCATCGAGCCCAAAATCTTTAAGGACAACCGCGGCTTCTTTATGGAGACTTACAACCAGAAGAGATACAACGCTTACGGAATCAACACAACATTTGTTCAGGATAATCTTTCCTATTCTTTGAAAAATACGTTGAGAGGCCTCCATTTTCAAATTAAACATCCGCAATCCAAGTTGGTTCAGGTTATCTCCGGCGAAATCTTCGATGTTGCCGTTGATCTTCGCTCCGGTTCGGCCACTTTTGGGAAATGGGCCGGGATCCATCTATCGGATGAAAACAGGCGGCAGATTTTTATACCAAAAGGCTTTGCCCACGGCTTCTGCGTCCTTAGTGAGTTTGCGCTCTTTTACTACAAATGCTCAGATTTTTATGTACCGGAGGATGAAGGGGGTATTATCTGGTCCGATCCGGATATCGGAATCGAATGGCCGGTTGAAAACCCGATTATTTCAGAAAAAGACAATCAATTTCAAAAACTATCCTGCATCACTGCCGAAAAACTTCCCTCTTTTTAAAATATGATAAAAACACCCCAAAAAGTTGAACTCCTTGCACCGGCAGGTAATTTCGAAAAACTGGAAATTGCCATACATTATGGCGCAGATGCGGTTTACCTTGCCGGTAAAGAATTCAGCCTTAGAAACTTTTCCCAAAACTTTACACCCGATGAACTTCAACATGCCGTCAGGTATGCCAGAAAACACCATGTAAAAGTCTATGCAGCTTGTAATGTATACCCAAAAAATAACGAACAAAAATCAATTGCGAATTATCTTCATTCACTTGGGGAAATCGGGATAGATGCTCTTATCGTCGCAGATCCGGGAATATTCATGACCGCATCCAAAATTATACCCCTAATTCCCATCCATTTAAGTACCCAGGCCAATACAACCAATCTTAATAGTGCCCTTTTCTGGCAAACACTTGGCATTAAAAGGGTTAACCTTGCAAGAGAGTTGTCCTTAAAAGAGATCAGGGACGTCGCCCTTCACTGTGATCTTGAAATCGAGGCCTTTGTTCACGGCGCTATGTGTATCGCATATTCCGGTCGGTGCCTTCTGAGCAGCTTTATGGCAAATCGTGACAGTAACCGGGGAATGTGCACTCAATCTTGCAGATGGAAGTATGCCGTCGTGGAAGAGCTCAGACCCGGCGAATACATACCCATCGCTGAAGATGATCGAGGAAGCTACATGTTCAGCTCAAAAGATCTGTGCATGATTGAGCATATCCCTGAAATAATTGAATCAGGTATCGTTTCGCTGAAAATCGAAGGGCGGATGAGGAGTATCAACTACCTGGCATCGACCGTTAAAGTTTATCGTGAAGCCATTGATGCCTATTATGAAAATCCGGAAAGCTACATGGCCCCAAAAGACTGGCTTAATGAACTCAAAGCCGTGAGTAACAGAAGTTACTCTACCGGCTTTTATTTTGGCGATCCCCACCAGATATCGCCGATCTATGATAATTTGCAACATAGCAGACATAAATTTATTGGAAAGGTCATCGGCCAATCCAAAAAGCAGGGCATAGAGATTGACGTACGAAATAAATTTTTCAAAGGTAACACCATTCAGATATTAGGGAGAAAAGGCCCCGTCAAAAATG
>JASFGF010000205.1:0-5482 GCA_050123915.1 Desulfobacterales bacterium
ATGGGCTGGTTCAAGGATCTTACCCAGCGCGGTGTGATCATCACGGGAAGGCGTTCCACCAGGTATCGCAATATCTCAAAGGAAGCACTGCCGGATCCCAAAATCATGGGCGCCCGCAAATCGGTCACCGGTACTCTGCCGGATTGAAGAATGTCCGCCACTTCAATTCGAGAACGAAGATGCTTGCTTAAAGCGCCGTTTTTCTTCTCTGCAAGACCCCCGAGATAGATGATCCGATCAATACCAGAGGATTCGGATGCCGACACCATGTTTCGAGCGGCCCTGCGATCGGCTTCAACGAATTTGTGCTTCTGGGCGATCATTGAATGGACCAGGTAATAGGCCGACCCACAGCCGGACAATGCTGTTTCCAGGGATTCCCTGTCAAGAACATCTCCCTTGGCCAGTTCTATTTTTGGATGATGTCCCTATGGACGACAGGCCAATTTCTCAAGAGACCTGCCCGTGGCACGGACGGTACAACCTGCGTCAAGCAGGGCCGGAATCAATCGTCCGCCAACATAGCCGGTGGCGCCGGCAACCAGAATCGGTTTGTTGTCTTTCATTGGAATCACCTCGTTTAACACCTAAATTCTGAACAAGTTTGAAGCTTTCATTGACGGGGCACTTAAGGCCGAAACCATAGTCTGCTATTGCGAGCCCTAAATGACGCAATATACGAAAGCCTCAAACTCGTTCAAAAGCCAGATTATACATGATTGCGTAGCTTCAAAGCAATAGGATGGGGATTTAAATAAACCTGCTTTGCCAGATACGGTTGTTGGTATTTTCTAACGTAATGATTGAGCAACGTCACCGGTACGATCAACGGAACATGTTCTTTTCTATACTGTTCGATGATTTCGAGCAGCTCCTGCTTCTCGTCCGGGGACAGTTGCTTTTTAAAATATCCCATAATATGCTGCAGCACATTGATATTCTTCTTTAGCGTCGTTTTCAGGCTCAATGCCCAAATCAACAGGATTTCGTATTGGGTAAATACATCTTTCAAGGGAAGGGTTTCACCCTGAGCAATCCGCTTACCCATCATCCGCGAATGGTTGGGACTGTGTGACATAATGAGAAGCTTGTGCTTGGCATGAAAATCAATCAGGTTCTTCATACTTTTCTTTTTGGACAGCGTTTCCCGCCATCGCTTCAAGGTAAAAATCTGCTCAATAAAAGTCTCTCTAAGTTTGGGATCATTCAGCCGGCCCTCTTCTTCCACCGGAACCAAAGGAAAGTGCTCCGTAAACACACGGGCAAATATGCCCCTCCCTTTTTTCTGAGGCATTCCTTTGGACGTTCTAACCGGGACTCTAAACAGGCCGCTACTTGGAGAGTTTTTCTTGAAAACAAATCCGCACAAGTTTTCTTTTTCCAGCTCTTTTACTCTTTTTAGTGCCCACTCGGTCATTTTTTGAGTATGGTCAACATTTGTTTTAGAAGTGACCAAATTCGGGTTATCTGGATCCCCCACAAGGCGCAGGGTCTCCCGGGGAACGCCCATCCCGCATTCCACTTCAGGACACACTGGAACATATTCCACATATTGACTTAATATGTCGGTAAGATACCGATCTCTTGAATGCCCACCGTTCCAGCGGACTTGCTCGCCCATTAAACAAGCACTAACACCAAGTTTTATTTTTTCGTCCATGGCTTACCTCATGATCCTTGATAAAGATCCATCTTTTTTTAATACATTTATTTTCGACTTCAATAAACAAAAAATGCTCTTGAATTTTCGTTTTTACCGAAATTGAGCGAAAGTAGAGAATGCCTCAGATTCGAAGGATTAATGGTGAAGTCCGATTGACAAAACGGGATGAACCTCCGTTATACTCTGCAAGCCGTTAATAACAATAAAGATCTCTTCTTTAAGCCGAGTTTCGTTTTACTCAAAACGTTTTATCGACTTTCCTGATAGTTAAATGCAATAGGGCCTTATTATAAATTTATATCTCATTTATAAAGGCATTACAAAAATACAGCTGAACAGTAGAATCCAATTAAGATTTGAATAAATTCAATCGTTTCTGGAACAATCCGACCGTTATTCAGCGATGTCTATATTTCCGGCGTAGCGTCCGACGACCGCATCATCCACGCAATTTTCCAACTCTTCGTCCGTTGCCGATTTACGCTCTTTCAGAGCATCGAGAGGACAGATAAATTCATTTCCGGCATTATCCTTAACCCTCACCCAGACGTCTTTTTTTTCTTTTTCGGCCATTTTCCCCCCTTTTAGTGTTTAAATTAAAATGGATTGCAAAAAGTTATTCCGTATCATAAATTATTTAACATCTAAATTATAAAAACAAAATTGAAAAAAATGTTTGGGTCCACCTATACATCATAGCTGATTCAGATGCATTTTCGTAAATCTTCTATTATTGAAATAGAAATCAATTAGAAAATTTCCTTTTTTCCCTTTGGAAAGCTGATAAAACCCCATCGGCTAGTGCTCGTGAATAATATAATATTAAAGTTCATAAAATTGCAATTGGGAAGATAGTCTGCCATAAGGAAATATCGCATGACTCAGCCAAAAATTTTACGACTTATCTTGGGCGACCAGTTAAATGAACTTCATTCATGGTTTCAAAAAAAGCATGACAACGTCACCTATGTGTTAATGGAAATTCGGCAGGAGACCGACTACGTCAAACACCACGTTCAAAAGGTGGCATCCTTTTTTTTAGCAATGCGAGCATTTTCCCATCGGTTGATAGAGCTGGGCCACCGGGTCATTTATATTCATTTGGATGATCCATCCAACGCTCAAAATTTTGAATACAATCTAGTACAGCTCATTCGAAAAGAAAAATTCACCCACTTTGAGTACTTGCTGCCGGATGAGGTTCGCCTGGATGATGAATTGAATACAATCACCGGCAAATTGAGGATTCCTCACCAGGTCCAAGATACTGAACACTTTTTAACCCAGCGACAGGATGTCAAGCAGTTTTTTGCAGATAAAAAACAGTACCTCATGGAATCTTTTTATCGGTTCATGCGTAAAAAGCACAATATTCTTATGGATGGAAACAAACCTGTTGGCGGAAAATGGAACTTTGATCAGAGCAACCGTCGCCGCTATGACACCAGCGTACCAAAGCCTAAACCGATCACATTTAGCAATAACGTTGCCGATATCATCAAAATGATCGATAAAGCAAAGGTTAAAACATTCGGGGACATCAGGCCGGAACGATTGATCTGGCCGGTTAAACGGTCACAGGCAATTGCTGCATTAAATGATTTTTTAACTAGCCGGCTGCCCCACTTCGGCACCTACCAAGATTCCATGACCCGCCAGAGCTGGAGTGTATTTCACTCCCGATTGTCCTTTGTGCTCAATACCAAAATACTTCATCCCATGGAGGTCATCCAGGCAGCCGTCGACAGCTGGGATGAAAACAGAGAAGTCATTAGCATTCAACAAATAGAGGGTTTCATTCGCCAGATTTTAGGGTGGCGTGAATATATGCGGGGGATGTACTGGGCGTTAATGCCCGAATTTGCAGACATGAACTTTTTTAATCACACCGAACCCTTACCCCGATATTACTGGGATGGCCGAACAAAAATGACCTGCATGGAAACAGTCATCGGGCAATCCCTTAAGTATGCATACGCTCATCACATCCAGCGTTTGATGATCACCGGCAACTTTGCACTGTTGGCCGGTGTTCAACCCGATGAAGTGGATACCTGGTACCTTGGTATTTACATCGACGCCATTCAATGGGTGGAGATCACAAACACGCGTGGTATGAGTCAGTATGCTGACGGTGGTATTATCGCCACCAAACCATATGTGTCTTCAGCCAATTACATCAATTCCATGAGCGATTATTGTCAAGATTGTCATTATGATTACCGGGCAAGATACGGTCAAAGGGCGTGCCCTTTCAACAGTTTTTACTGGGATTTTTTGGCCCGTCATCGCCAAAAATTAGAGAAAAATCCACGTGTCGCCATGATGTATCGCACCTGGGACCGCAAAGATGATGGTGAAAAGGAAAAGATTCTAAAACAGGCCAAAACATACAAAAAAATTTTAAATGATCTTTAATAGTTAAAAACACCGACTTTTTTTGATTTTTTTATTAATCGAAGCGAAATATGAAAAAGGAGGAAGCAAAATGGCCGTCGTGTTTAACGCAGATGAGATTTTTGAAATGGCAATTCGCATTGAAAACAACGGTGCCGCATTTTACCGGAAAGCCGCAAGTTTGCAATCCGATATTAAAAATCAAAAATTTTTAGAAAGCCTTGCCAACATGGAAGATCAGCATCAAAAGATATTTACCGAAATGCGAACGAACGTAAGCGAAAAGGAAAAAGATCCGAAGGTATTCGACCCCTATGACGAGGTGTCTCAGTATCTTGCCGCAATGGCGGACACCATGGGTGGAGAAGGGAGTCCCTCTGCTGCTGATTCCCTTACCGGAGATGAAACCCTTGAGGAAATACTCCGAACAGCCGTAGGACTTGAGAAGGACGCGATTCTATTTTATCTGGGGATCAAAGATTTGATACCGTCAAAGTCCGGACAGGATCGAATCGATGAGATCATCAGGCAAGAGCGTAGACATGTTGCTCAGCTTTCAAATCTGCTTGAAAAATTAAAAACAAAATAAGTTTCCTTGGATTTAAAGTCATTGATAGTTCTAAACCGGTGTTCGACAACTACATTTACCACATAACTTAATGATTGAAGTTCGCGCATTAAAATTATGTATTTCATAGATACAGTTTTTTACGAACGCCTAAAAAGGTTACTTTTAATTGGTTAAATCATCTACAACAGAGACTAAAAATTTTAAAAGGAGGAAATTATGGAAGTAAAAGACTATTGTTCAAATGTGGATATGGAGCTGACCTTATGGAAAGCAAAAATTTTTGACACAATTCGTAAAGCCGATCAATTGGGATCCGCAGATCTGGAAAAAATTCTTCCAAACATTCAAGACCTCAAGATGGTTGTAACTGAATTGGAAGACAGGATTCATCAGCTAAGGGTGGAATGCCCTCTGGAATGGAAGCCAATTAGAGATGAAATTGAGGGTGTCAAGGGCAACTTAACCAATACCTATGATGAAGTAATTGATTATATCGGCGGAAGGGCCGCGCCTGTAGATGTACCGGGCTGATCTCTAAAAGCTGATGCCCATCTATTTTTATTAGTAGAGTTTTTTCTATCTGTCCGATGATCTGAATTTACCGGGTTGTCGGGCAGTTTTTTTTAACGGCGTTCTGGAACTCAGACTTAATACGCTCCACCTTGTGACACACAAATCTGCTTATTTAAATTTCCTAAATTTTTAATTGAATAGGGTTTTAGAAAAATCATGGTATTATTTATCCCCTAAAAGGCAAACCGGTTATACTATTTATAGCCGGTCAAGGTTGGACGGCAACCAATAAAAAGAAATGGAGTCGTCTAATACAGCAGGAATACCTTCGTGAATAG
>JASFGF010000206.1:0-5452 GCA_050123915.1 Desulfobacterales bacterium
GCTAACGGTGTTGAGGAGGTTATCGAAATTACATTATTAGATGAAGAGAAGGCCGCTCTTGACAAATCAGCTGATGCAGTTAAAGAACTCAAAGAATTGTTAATAAAACTAGGATAATTTAACTGATGTTTTGCTTCCCGTTGAAAAGATTACTCGCTATTCAGGCTGCTTTTAATCTTTTTCGCTATTTTATGACTGATACCGGGCAGAGCACTCAATTCCTCCAGTGTCGCTGCCCGGATTTTTTTTACGCTCTTAAAATGCTTAAAAAGAATCAATTTTCTCTTTTTGCCCACACCCTGGATTGAATCAAGGGAAGAATGCATCAATCTCCTGCTACGCCGCTTACGATGAAACGAAATGGCAAAACGATGGGCTTCATCTCTAATCCTTTCTAAAAATAGAATCAGGTCCCCTTCCCTTCCCAAATTTACAGGATTGGCCTGTCCGGGTTTATAGATTTTGTCCTGCATTTCAGCTTTTTCTTCAATTCTTTTTGCAATACTGATGAGTTGAATTTTTTTTTCCAGTTTTAAAGACGTAAGGATTGAAACCGCTATGTTTAGCTGTCCTTTGCCACCGTCGACCATGAGGATATCTGGATAAGGTTCTGATATTTTGTCTTTTTTACCATATCTCCTATTGAGGACTTCAGCCATACAGGCATAGTCATCCTTTGCCATAGAGGTCTCGAGCCTGTATTTTCGATATAAAGATTTATTTGGCTTTCCTTTTTCAAAAACAACCATACAGGAAACGGCATCTTTTCCAGAAATGCTTGAATTATCAAAGCATTCAATCCGAAACGGCAATCTGTCCATCTTCAAACGCTGCTGGAGACGAATCAGAAGTTGGGTATCTTTCGATACTTCGGTCATGAACTCTCGAAGGCTGTTCTTTGCATTTTGACATGCCATCTTAACCAGGCGGACCTTTTCTCCCCGTTTGGGCGATAATACCTTAACCTTTTGTCCTTTGATTTTACAGAGCATTTCTTCTATTAAAAATATGTCTTCAAGTGGTGCTGGGACCAGAATCTCTTTGGGCACAAAACGTGTAGTATCATAATATTGTCGAATAAATGTGCCAATCATTTCGGATTTTGTTGACATTGTTTCCGAAAATTTAAAATTTCTTGTCCCAATAAGAAACCCGCTGCGGATGAAAAGAAGCGTAACGATAGAGTTCTCATCAGATCTTGCAATTCCAATTACGTCACGGTCTTTAAAATCATTCGTAACCGCCACTTGTTTTTCAAGCGTCTGCTCAAGTGCAAACATTTTGTCCCTTAAAACCGCTGCTTTTTCATAATCATGCACATTTGCAGCGGAAATCATCTCCTGTTTTATTTTTTTAATCAGATCAGGGGTTCTTCCTTTTAAAAATAGAATAACCTCTTTTACGATGTCATCATAGGTTTTATTCTCCACATCAAGGCAGCATGGTGCGAGGCATGATTCGATTTGGTAGTTGAGACAGGGTCTTGTGCGACGATTAAAATCCTTTTGTTTACATTTTCTGAGCTTGAACGTTTTATGGATGATCTTGAGGGTTTTTTGAACAGCTCCTGAAGAAGAAAATGGCCCAAAATAAAGCGCACCGTCTTTAGCAATTTTTCTGACCACGGACAGGTTAGGATATGGATTTTTGATATCCAACCGCAAAGAGGGGTATCTTTTGTCGTCTTTTAAAATAACATTATAACGAGGCTTGTAACGTTTGATCAGGTTCGATTCGAGAATCAAGGCTTCTTTTTCGCTGTCGGTAATAATCGTATCAAAGTTAGAAATGTTTCGAACAAGAATTTCTGTTTTCATATCCAGTCGTGACCTGCTATTATTCTCAATGCGTGCAAAGTATGAAGCCAATCGTTTTTTCAGAATTCTAGCTTTACCCACATATATCACTTTGCCATGGACATCTTTCATGAGATAGACACCTGGCTTAGAAGAAACTTTGTCCAATTTATCTTTAATACTGGATTCTGGATCCTTGCCGACAGATGTTGATTCAAATTTCGTTTTTTTCGATGTCATTTATTTTGTTATTTAACTCGATATTTAACAATTTGAGAAATAATTGCAATTGTATTGAAATATGAGGGTAAAACATGCGTTCAAAGTTCAAAGACGATCATTTCTTTTATGGCTTGGATTTGATCCCGGATATCAGCAGCCCTTTCAAACTCTAATTCTTGTGCGGCTTGTTTCATCTCTCTTTCAAGATTTCCGATGATGATATCAAGATTTTTTTCAGATTTATAATGAGCAAGTGTTTCTGCAACCCTGTCTTCTTTCGGTTTATCATTAAACTCGGCCAGCTTCTCAAAGACAGGTGTAATTTCTTTTTCTATGCTTGTCGGTGTAATCGAATGCTGTTTATTGTAACGTTTTTGAATCGTTCGGCGCCGGTTTGTTTCATCGATGGCCTGTTGCATGGATCGGGTCACGAAATCGGCATACATGATCACCTGTCCTCTGACATTTCTGGAAGCACGACCGCAAGTCTGTATCAGGGAGCGGGTTGAACGTAAAAACCCCTCTTTATCGGCATCAAGAATGGCCACAAGTGAGACCTCAGGAATGTCGAGCCCTTCACGAAGAAGATTGATTCCGATGAGCACATCAAATTCTCCTTTTCTTAAATTGTGAATGATGTCCATTCGTTCCAGAGTGTGGATATCTGAATGAAGATACTGAACCTTTATCCCCATATCCGAATAATACTCTGTGAGGTCTTCAGCCATACGTTTTGTCAGCGTGGTTACCAATACCCGTTCATCTCTTTCCAACCGTTGTTGGATTTCTTCCAGCAAATCGTCGACCTGATATTTGGCGTTCCTTACCTCGATTATAGGATCGATCAACCCGGTAGGTCTCACAATCTGTTCGACGAGTTCATTTTTTGCTTTTGAAATTTCATAATCGGAAGGCGTGGCGGAAACATGAACTACCTGCGATACTTTTGATTCAAATTCTTCAAATGTCAATGGACGGTTATCCAGAGCCGACGGCAGTCTGAATCCATACTCAACAAGGGTCCTTTTACGCGATCTGTCCCCTTTGTACATGGCTCGAAGTTGGGGAATCGCAATATGGCTTTCATCAATAAACATCAAAAAATCATTTGAGAAATAATCCAAAAGTGTTGGTGGTGGTTCTCCGGGTGCTCTTTGCGTTAGATGGCGCGAATAATTTTCGATGCCATTACAGTATCCCAGTTCCTGCATCATTTCCAAATCAAAATTTGTCCTTTCTTCAATTCTTTGTGCTTCGATCAATTTATTTACATCCCTGAAATAATCGATCCTGTGTGTCAATTCAGTGGTGATGGTTTCAACGGCTCTTTTGAGAATTTTATTTTGGGTCACGTAATGACTGGCCGGATATATGGTCATACGGTTCAAGTGTTTTTTGACAACACCTCTTAAAGGGTCAATCTCGCAAATCGATTCTAACTCGTCTCCAAAAAATTCAATACGAAGCGCTTTGTCTTCTTCATATGAGGGAAAAATTTCGACCCGGTCTCCCCTGACCCTGAAAACCCCTCTAAAAAAATCGACATCATTCCTTTCGTAATGCATGGCCACCAGTTCCGAAAGGAATTTATCCCGTTCAAGCACCATATTTTTTTCCAAGTCAACACGCATGGCCAAATACTCTTCAGGGGCTCCGAGACCGAATATGCAAGATACGCTCGCCACCACAATCACATCCCGACGGGACAATACCGACCGAGTGGCAGAATGGCGAAGCTTGTCGATCATTTCATTGATAGAAGAGTCTTTTTGAATATATGTGTCGCTCGAAGGAATGTATGCTTCGGGTTGGTAATAATCATAGTAGCTCACAAAATATTCCACAGCATTTTCAGGAAAAAGGATTCTGAACTCATTATAAAGCTGTGCGGCAAGGGTTTTATTGGGAGCGATCACCAGGGCCGGTTTTTCGACGCTTGCAATGACATGTGCCATTGTAAACGTTTTTCCTGAACCGGTGACACCCAAAAGAACGTTGTGCTTCTTACCGGATTGGATTCTTTTGCTTAAAGCGCGAATGGCATCTATTTGGTCGCCCTTTGGGGTAAAATCTGAAACTAACTTAAAGGAAGGCATAGTATTTGATGAGATATTGTTTTTGAAATGAACTTAATTATCGATTTTCCACACGGTCCCTTCAGGCCGGTCTTCCAAAACAACATCCATGCCGGCAAGCTGATCTCTGATCTGATCGGCCTTTATCCAATTCTTGGCTTTTCTGGCTTTGTTTCTTTCTTCAACCATCTGATCAATCATGTCAGGATCAACGGATTTTTGTTCAAGGACCTGTGTTTGTTGTTTATTAAAGTATACAGCAGGTTTCTCAAGTAATATCCCTAGAATGTTGCCGGTTCTCCGAATGTCAGCCACTGCACATTGTAAGGTTTTTTTTATTTGGTTTGAGTCGTTGTTTGCATTCTGGTCCAGCAAACGATTGATTGTTCGAACCGTATCAAAAATAATGCCGATACCCCGTGCAGAGTTGAAATCGTCGTCCATTGCATCACAAAATTGCTGCCAGCAATCACCAGGCTCAATGTTTTGGTCTGACACAGATCCTATTTTCTCCTCAACTCTTGCAAAAAATGCATATATTTTATCAAGTCCTTTTCGGACTTCGTCCATTGCTTTTTCCGTAAAGTCAATGGGACTGCGGTAATGATTGGAAAGAAGGAAAAGGCGCACAACTTCCGGGTGATAGGTTTTCAGCACATCTTTTATCATCAAAAAATTGCCTAACGATTTCGACATTTTTTCCTGATTTATATTAACAAAGCCGTTGTGTATCCAGTATTTTACAAACGGTTCTCCGGAAATGCTTTCCGATTGGGCAATTTCATTCTCATGATGTGGAAAACACAGATCTTTACCGCCACCGTGAATGTCAAAGGTTTCTCCAAGGTATTCGTTGCTCATGGCTGAACATTCTATGTGCCATCCGGGCCTTCCCATGCCCCATGGGCTCTCCCAATGGGGTTCACCGGGTTTGGCGGATTTCCATAAGACAAAATCAAAAGGGTTATTTTTTCTTTCATTGATATCAATTCTGGCACCGGCTTCCAATTCGTCCAGCTTGCGGCCGGAAAGCTTTCCGTATTCATCGAACTTTTCAACAGAAAAATAGACATCGCCGTCTACCCGGTATGCAAATCCCCCTTTGATTAACTTTTCAATGAATTGAATGATCTGTGCGATGTGATCGGTTGCTTTGGGCTCTATGGTTGCCCTCTCAACGTTCAGGGCATCCATGTCATCATAAAATTCTTTAATAAACCTTTCCGCGACTGCCGTTGAGTCGATACCGAGTTGATTTGCCTTGTCGATGATTTTATCATCGACATCCGTGAAATTTCTGACATAGAGAACATCATAGCCTATTGCTTTCAGATATCGTGCGATAACATCAAAAACAAC
>JASFGF010000207.1:0-5447 GCA_050123915.1 Desulfobacterales bacterium
CCTTTGAAATTTTAGCGAAAAACGCCTTTTTAGAAAATACCGGGGCAAGGGGTCTTGTCAGTGCTGTTGAGGAAGCACTTCTTGTCTTTGAAAAGAAATTACCCTCAACGAACATTAAAAAATTTCCGGTAACCGCTGCTGAAGTGCAACACCCCAAAAAGTCCCTTGAAAAAATATTGGCACTATCAAACCATGATAAACTCAATGAAACATATGAAAGGCTGTTTGTTGCTGAAAAAGAATATATCAAAAGATATCTAGACTCAAACAAGAAAATTTTTGCAAAAAAATACGGTTTGACGCTTACGCAGTCACGGATCGATGTGGTGGCTTCTTACTACGTCAATCATATAATGGATATAGAAAAGGTCATTAAAAAGATAAAATCTTTCTATGATGATATAAAGAAAATAGAGTTATATTTTTTTAAAAATCATGACATCAACATTGTCTTGGAAGATGACGCCATCGATTTTATTATCGATCAGCTTGAAAATTCCACGTATGATCTTGACACGCTTTACGATCATATTTCCACCGATTTCGAATACGGATTAAAGCTGGTTCAAGAAAAAACAGGTAAAAACCGATTTTTTATTACCAAAGACGCTCTTGTGAACCCTGAATCCTTTATAAGCAATCTCATTAAAGATGAGCTGAACCTGCACTTGAAAAAGGATCTTAAACCATTGCCCTAAAATCACAATTTGTCCACTTTACCCTATCGTTGCATAAAAAACATGGCGAAAAATTGCAAACAACCTTAACTTTTTTAAGTTATAATTATGATCGGAATATCAAAGCTGTATTGTGGTACGGTAGAACCATCCGATGCCCTTCGTTATGGACGGATGTCGTCCAAACTACCTTCGCATCTTCTTCAATTTTCCAGCGATAAGCGGCCTGTGGTTGTCTGGAATGTTACCCGACGCTGTAACCTCAAATGTGTTCATTGTTATGCCCACGCCAAAAACATCGCTTTTGACAATGAACTTTCCTTTAGTGAAGGAAAAATGCTAATCGACGATCTCTCGGAATTTGGTGTGCCGGTCATGCTGTTTTCCGGGGGTGAACCCTTGGTCCGAAAAGACCTCCCGGAACTTGCAGCTTACGCTGTCAAAAAAGGAATGAGGGCCGTTATATCGACGAACGGAACCCTGATAACCCCTCAAATCGCTCAAACCTTAAAAGATATCGGTCTCTCCTACGTTGGCATCAGTCTCGATGGAATGGAAGAGATTAATGACCGCTTTAGAGGAGTTAAAGGGGCTTTCAGGTTGGCGCTTAAAGGGATTGAAAACTGTAAAAAGGCCGGTATAAAAGTCGGTCTTCGCTTTACCATCAACAAATCCAATGTCGGTCAAATTCCAGACATATTTAAACTCCTTGAAGAGATGGATATTCCAAGGGTATGCTTTTATCATCTTGTATATTCCGGTCGCGGATCTGAGCTTGTAAAAGAAGACCTGTCCCATGAGGAATCCCGTAACGCCGTTGATCTAATCATGGATCTTACCAAACAACTCCACGACAGGAATATTTCCAAAGAGGTGTTAACTGTCGATAATCATGCCGATGCTCCCTATCTTTATTTGAGGCTGCTCAAAGAAAATCCTGGGCGTGCCCGGAAAGTGCTCGAACTTCTCGAAATGAACGAAGGCAACAGTTCCGGGATAGGCATCGGATGTATAAGCTGGGACGGCGAGGTTTATGCCGACCAGTTCTGGCGACATTACAGTTTTGGGAATGTCAAAAATCGACCGTTTTCTAAAATTTGGGCCGACACCTCGGACCCTTTGATGAAAAAACTTAAAGAGAAAAAAAAACACGCCAAGGGAAGATGTGCAACATGCCGATGGCTGGACATTTGTGCCGGTAATTTCAGGGTAAGATCCGAAGCTGTCACGGGCGATGTCTGGGCACCGGACCCGGCGTGCTATTTAACCGACGAAGAAATCGCGTAGAGATCTTTGCAAAGCACCCCCTTTTATCCAATCCGCCAGAGGCGGACAAGTTTCTGCGCCTGCCCTGTGGAATGCGAAGCCTATTCCTCTGGAGTCAGATTCAGATTTTAATCCTCAAAATACCTGAGGTATTCCTACGGTTAAAATCTTCGTCTTCCTTGAACTTGAACAAAATTGAGCGCTTTGCAAAGATCTCTTGATATATAAGATGAAGTATGGTGAAATTTCGTTTGTAATAGATTATGCATTCCGATCATATAGATGTGTTGCTTGTGTTCACGGGATGTGTTTTTCCGTGCAACAATATTGACGAAGCCTATTTCTCTGGGGTCAGAGTTAGGTTTTAACCCGCCTCCGAACTTCGGTGGGTTGATCCTTAATATACTAAGATAGTGCCCATCCAGAAATTAGGATTTTTCTTCAAGGTCAAGGCATGCGAAAAAAATAACCACAGGCATATAATTAATATTCCGAGGATTATCTTTTGATCATAACGCAGAGATTGTGGAAAAAGACCATTTATGGATGGGCACTAGATAGGAGCTGCTATGCTTTTCCCCGACTACAGGCCGAGACGGTTACGACAAAATGATGCGTTTCGCCGTATGATGCGCGAAACCAAACTTTCCGTTGATGACTTCATTCTTCCGCTGTTTGCCATCAACGGTAAAGGGGTAAAAAACCCCATTGATTCGATGCCGGGACACTATCAGTTGTCCATTGACAATCTCATTAAAACATCTAAAAAAGCCTATGATTTAGGCATTCCTGCAATAATGCTGTTTGGATTACCGGACAAGAAAGATCCCCTTGCCACCAGCGCTTATGATAAAGACGGTATCGTCCAGAAAGCGACACGCGCTTTAAAAGACAAGATACCGGATCTTGCCGTTATCACTGATGTCTGTCTGTGCCAGTATACCGACCATGGCCATTGTGGTGTTGTGGACGGCCATATCATTGATAACGACGCTTCTTTGGACCTTCTGGCAAGAACAGCCCTTTCACATGCCCGGGCCGGTGCAGACATGGTCGCACCTTCTGACATGATGGACGGTCGTGTTGCTGAAATACGTAACATTCTGGATGAAAACGATTTCAGCAACGTTCCAATCCTTTCATATGCCGCCAAGTATTGCAGTGCGTTTTACGGCCCCTTCCGCGATGCAGCACACTCTGCACCGAAATTCGGAGACCGTCGAACGTATCAGATGGATCCCGCCAATGCTATTGAGGCCATCCGGGAAGTGACCATGGACGTCGAAGAAGGCGCTGATATCATCATGGTAAAGCCGGCCCTTCCCTATCTCGACATTATATCCCGGATTCGGGAAGAAATCGATCTTCCCATCGCCGCATACAATGTCAGCGGTGAGTATGCCATGATAAAGGCGGCCGAAAAAATGGGATGGGTAGACGGAAAGAAAGTCATGATGGAAACCCTCATTGCCATTAAGCGGGCAGGCGCCGACATGATTTTGACGTATTTTGCACTCGAAGCAGCAGAAGCACTAAAGGCCTAACATGATGAAAAACACTAATTGTACATCATCCCCATGGTGAAAATATGGGACAATCTTTACGGCTGGTGGCTTGGGAAACCACGCGCAATTGCAACCTTTCCTGCATGCACTGCCGTGCATCGGCAACACAGGGTCCTTTCGGCGGAGAACTTGACACGGATGCATCTTTTCACCTGTTGGATCAAATCGCACAGGTCGGAAAGCCCATCGTCATCCTGACAGGCGGGGAGCCGCTTTTACGAACCGATATCTTTGATATTGCAAAGTATGGTACAAAAAAAGGACTAAAAATGGTCATGGCGCCCAACGGCACCCTGATTACCGAAAATATCGCCAAACAAATGGCAGATTCCGGAATTCAAAGAATAAGTATCAGCCTTGACGGCGCCACCCGTAAGAGCCACGACAGATTCAGGGGCGTAGATGGCGCCTTTGAAGGTGCAATTCGAGGGATACGGCTGGCAAAAGACGCCGGTATAGAGTTCCAGATAAATACCACCATCACCAAGACAAATCTTCATGAAATCCCAAAAATTCAGGATCTCGCCGTAAAACTGGATGCAGTCGCTCACCACATCTTTCTCCTTGTTCCAACAGGCCGGGGAAAATATATTGTGGATCAGGAAATATCCGCCATAGAATATGAACGCACACTGAACTGGTTCTATGACCAAAAAGAGAAGACCCCCTTGCAGCTTAAAGCCACCTGTGCTCCCCATTATTACCGAATTCTTCGGCAAAGAGCAAAGCAGGAAGGAAAATCGGTCACCTTTGAAACCCACGGAATGGATGCCATGACCCGAGGATGTCTGGGGGGCACAGGATTTTGTTTCATCTCTCACCAGGGGATTGTTCAGCCATGCGGATTTCTTGATGTGAATTGCGGGGATATTACCCAAGCATCTTTTGCAGATATCTGGAACCGTTCAGACATCTTTTTATCTCTGCGGAATTTTGATGAACTAAAGGGGAAATGCGGCGGTTGTGAATTCAAAAAAGTGTGTGGCGGCTGCAGAGCGAGGGCCTACGAAGCGACCGGCGATTTTCTGGCCGAAGAGCCCCTGTGCAGTTATCAACCGGTCCTAAGAAACAAATAGTCAAAATCCAACCTCAATTCATAACATGCAACACCTGATATCCGTCTTTTTCCAGGGCTTTTCTGATAACCTCTGTATTGCAAGGCAGAAGCCGGAAGTAATACTCTCTTTTGCTGGCTTTCTGAGCCGTCATCCCCACATTGATGATGTCTCCGCCATTATCGTTGATAATCTGTAAGACATCTTTAAAGGAACCCGGTTTATCTCCAACAACCAAATCAATACGTGAACTCGCGGTAAGAAACCCCATCATATCGATAAACGTCCGCAGGATATCCGTTGCCGTAATGATGCCAACCAGTTTATGGTTTTCCACCACCGGCATTCCACCGATTTTATGCTTGTATATCAGCTGAGCCGCAATTTCGATGTCGTCATCCGGCCGTACGACGATAGGATTTTTTATGATCAAATCACCGAGCGAGACCTCACCCAACATGGAGGGAAGAAGGCCCTGTTTTAAATCCGCAAGAGTGATAAAACCTTTCATTTGATTATCTTCTGAAACAACCGGAAGATGCCGAATGGAGTTGATCTTCATCAGTTCGATGGCTTCCTGTATCGAGGCATTTTCCGTTATGGTAATTGGATCGGAAACCATTAAGGTTCTTATTTTCATGATGTCTTCCTTTGATAATAAAATCGTGTGACGATTTTATGAAACGCGGCTATGCCGCTCAGTTGGCGAAAGGCTAAAATTCCTCCTTAACTTTAGCTCATTTTAGGCACTTGTAATTTTTTCTATTCTGATATCAAAATCAGCATATCAGTAAAATGTCGAGTAGGATTTTTATTACTTAGTAAAAGTTAACCCTAGCGCTGCAGTTGATTCTCCTGTTGTCGTGTTGTTTATGCAACGTTAG
>JASFGF010000208.1:0-5437 GCA_050123915.1 Desulfobacterales bacterium
TAAAACCTGATGATTCGTGTGAAAATTGGGAAAGTAAAAAACTTAAAATGATAGGCGCTATTAAATCCTTATTTGGTTCGTAATTCCTTCCTGTGTATTATAAGTTTTGTAAGAAATAGGATATCTGTAATGAAAATTTAAACGCTCAGACCTGCGTTTATGGCAAGATAACACAGGTTCAGCTTTCCACGAAATCCTTCTATTTTGACAATCCAATAGTAAGTCCAAGGTCTGCATTTTGCGGTACCTAAATTTTCAAATATGAGGTTCATATATTTTATGAACCTTCTTCATTCTTTTCTTCCCACCTTTACATGAAACATAATTTATTTTCCTTGTATTTAAGCGGATAGGGTTAATAAATTCGATATGAGGTACTTAAATAGGCGGGGTAATAGAACAATCTGAGTTTTTCAGCTTCTTTTTTATTATAAACACAATATATTGTAATTAAATTTAACAAACTACAAGATATGATAATTCGATAAAATTATATATAAATTATTTGACACGTGCAAATTATAACTTCATGATATAATTCTTAATTGTTTAACAAAAAAATGTTCCCAAGAAATTCAACCAAATAAGGAAAAACATCTAAAGAGAAGATTAATCAAATTATAGATTTATGTACCTGTCTCATTATAATCTGGATAGAAAGCCATTTCAATTAACCACAGATCCAAGATTTCTATGGCTCGGAGAGAAGCACAAGGAAGCCTTGGCAACTTTAAAGTATGGAGTAGTAGATCAGAAGGGCTTTCTGCTTATTACAGGAGACGTAGGCACTGGTAAGACAACATTGATTAATGCATTATTGGAAGATCTCCAAGATGATACGCTCGTTGCAAATATAACCAATCCTTCATTAGATCTAATGGACTTTCTTAACTTCATTGCAATATCATTCAATATATCCAGAAAATTTGACAACAAATTAGATTTTATCGTTTATTTCAGCCATTTTTTAAAAAAGATTTATTCGGATAATAAAAATGTTCTGCTAATTATTGATGAAGCCCATAGTTTATCAAAAGAATTACTAGAAAATATACGACTTTTGTCAAATATCGAGCTTCCAGAGGAAAAATTAATTAACATATTCCTAGTTGGTCAAAATGAGATAAATCAAACCTTGGCTTCACAAGAATGTCGTGCCCTTCGTCAAAGAATTATGCTCATCTATCAAATTAAACCATTGTCTGAAAAAGAAACGTTTGAATACATTAAATACCGATTAAAAGTCGCTGGGACTGAGATAGAACTCTTCAATCAAAAAGCAATCCAAGAAGTTTATCTATTTTCTAATGGTTATCCTCGCCTTATAAACGTCATTTGCGATCAGGCCCTCTTAACAGGTTATGCCAGAAATTTGAAGAAGATTACCGAAACCATCATTAAGGAATGCTCTCAAGAACTAAGTCTTCCTGGTGAAACTAAGAAAAACAAACTTTTAGATTTTTCTGAGCAGTATGATAATAAGACAAATAATACTACGCCTACAATGTCCTACCACATAAACTTACCACAAAACAGTAAATCAAAAACTCAAAAACCACTTGTATTGAAACTGGCTATGGAGTCACTGAGCCAAAAGAACTATGACCGATCGGTGATATTTTTTGAAAATATCATTGCTCGTAATACGGTAAATATACCAGAACTTAAAATGTATTATTCACAGGCTCTTCGAGGGCAGGCACGCAGGCTGTTGGAGAAAAACCCTAGTGAAGCCGAAATATTACTCCTTAAAGCTATTGAGGCTGATCCTAAAAACGCGAAGGCATACTTTGATTTGGGAAAGTTTTACACAAAATCTAAAGACTACTCGAAAGCCATCATATCTTATCAAAAAGCCGCAGATCTAAGGTACCGTCTTCCAGACATATTTTTTAATCTAGGATTTGTTTACGCAGCAACAAAGGATTTTGAAAATTCCGAAAAAATGTTTCTTCTCGTTGCGAAATTAAGACCATCCTATATAGACAAAGTCCTATTCAATCAGGCTTTGGTTCAACAAAAACAAGGAAAAAGAAACCAATGCATTGAAAACCTTCAAAAGGCTCTAATTATCAACCCCAAAAATCAGAAAGTACAAAAATATCTAAATCGGTTTAAGGGAAGCTTAGGAGTTCCTGCCGATTAAAAATTCCCAATATATTTCTAATCTCAACTTCACAAACTGATTCTCCTATCCATTAATTTACCAACTTTTTCATCCAAATAGTTTAAGTAAATCGAGGTAACATTTTTTAAAGTCCTGATCGCATATCTGCAAGGTATGGAAGGTTTTTTGGACCTTAAGATTATTGTGATAGCATTTTTTCAAAAGGACAAATCCATTTCACTGGGTTTTGCTCTTTTCGTTTTGATGATATATGTAAAAAAGTTAGAGTTGATTCAGATTGCTAGACTGGCAAGAAATCTGCAGTTTTGATAAGTCCGAGACTTATGAGGTAATTTATTGACAATTACATCGAAATTATTTATAATATCTATAAAATAGATTAATCGAAAGGGCAAATCCGTTGAAAGGCGGAGACGCAAAGCCACGGGTCTAAAGCTGAAACGTTATGATAGCCGGGTCGCCGAAACACTTATTATAGCCTTTGGGAACGATTGCCCAAAGGTTTTTTTTGTTTTAAGGCTCTTTCTAACTATTTGTAGCCTTATAGTCAAAATAAGTATGTAAGTGGAGGATAAAAAACGAAGCAAATATTTAAAGAACTGTTTTTATAAAATGCAACTTATTTTACCGTGGGGGTAAAAAATGAAAATTTATAGGCATTTAATCTTTCTTACAATTGCCTCTTCGTTCCTAATGTTTGCTGCGTGTGGAGATGGCGGAACAGGCTCTGCACGATACGGTGAAGTTATAGTGAATATGACGGATGCGAAGCCATTTTTAACAGAAGGGGCAGAGAATGTTACAAATTTATTGATAAGCATTTCAGGTGTCTCCGTCTATAAATCGGGAGATGGTTGGATATCATTACCACTGGAAGAAGGTCCTCCCCATACTGTCGATTTGCTACAATTCATTAATGGCAACACAATTGAAATAGTTCCACCTGTGTTACTTGAATATGGAAAGTACACTCAAATACGTCTTGAAATAGAAAGTGCAACGATTAGATTTGATAATGATGTTGAGTCTGATGTCGTTGTTCGTTCAGACCATTTTAAGACAGATAAGAATTTTCTTTTTGATGTAAAGGAACCAGGACCAATACATATCATCATAGATTTCGATCTCAGTCAGTCTCTTGAAATAACTGATCCTTTCGGTACGCCTTCATATACACTCAATCCGGTGTTACACATCGTTGATGCCTTAAAGGCTGTTACGATTAATGGAAAGATTGCTCAGGGATCTTTTGTTGTTGGCCAGAAGGCAGAGGTGACGGTATTTACTCCCAACTCTGGTATTCAAGGAGGATACGAAGAGTACACCAAGATTGAGGTTTCTGAATCTGACACAGATCCAACAGAATTTAGTATATACTGGATGGTCTCTGATGAAGAGTATAGAGTTGAAATTAAATTTGACCCAGATTTTGTCAATGGTGTAAATTTTTCGGAAGATGTTAGTACTGCTGGTGTTGAACCAGGAGAGGTGCGGAGCTTGAATAAGGGTAATCCGATCTAAAATCGATGACTAGTCTCAATTTTCCTTTTAAGGCAGGATTATTTGGTTCGGCCTTTCGGCTTTGCGAGTAGTGTGATTTGCTGTTTGTCACTAAGAGTCTTTAGAAAATTAATATAGGAGTTTGGAATATGAGTCCAAAGGACCGGAGGAAACTTCCGCGGATTGCTACCGATAATTTCCATTCAACCATCACATTTATAAAAGGTGGAAGTCAAAGTGTTTCTCAGATTGAGTGTCGAATAGTCAACATTAGTCTCGCAGGCCTACAAATTGAAACAAAATATCCGATTAAATCAGAGCATGTTTATCTGGGAGTGAATGATTTAGGAAATAACCCGATTGAGATTAAGGGAAGAGTTGTTTATTGTGAAAAAATATCGCCTAAAATTTTTCATGTGGGGATAAGCTTTATTGATTCCAATTCGGAAATTAAATTGTTTGGTGATGTAATTAAACGCCATACGATTATGTCAATTCATGTTTAGATGATGGCTATCTATACAACTTTTGATTTCTGCTATCAATCAGTGGGTTTGTACCGCTGAAATATTTTGGTTATGTCTGATTATATTTAAAAAAGAAGCAAGTTGCAGACCATTAATGGAGAGCACAATAATTTAACCTGCTTTGTTTTGTGTGTCAACTCCAACATATTTCTGAATAGGGTTGCACTGTAACAATCTCAATATGAATGCAGTTTGATAATGTTATGATTTATTACTATCACAGATATTCATAAAAATTTGAGGTGACAATCATGAAAAACACACTATTAATCCATTTTTTTGCTATCCTTTTTTTTGCGCTGTTTTATCAACCAACATTTGTATTTGGCGTTACAATTTTTTTTGACTTTGATGGCAATGTCATTACTAAAGGACAGTATCAGGTAATTGCATCGGATAGAGAAAACAATTTAAGCATGAAATTAAGAAATGGCTATAATATAAAATCTAATGTCTGGAAAGATCCTATTAAATTAAGAAAAAAAAGAATTGAACAGTGGAGAATAATGAGATCGCATTATAGCCCTGATTCGCTTCCAATAAAAATAGAGAACTCATCAACAAAGAATAAATAGGGCCTTGGTTTTAGATTGATGCAGAGAAGGTATTCTGGTTTGTTCTTTTGTAAATTAGGGGAATAAAATGTATCAACACAAAGCTGCTGGAACAGTCGGATACAAAAGGCAAAGAGCTAAAACAACCGGATACATGCTTTGTCTAATTACGATGGCAGTAGGTTTTGCTGGATGGTATCTATGGAAATGGTATGCATTACTAATTTCAATAGTAATTGCTGTCCTATTAGACAGCGTATATTCAATAATTGAAGTGAAGCGTATCAAGAAAAAGATCATCTTAAATGTTGATGAGCAAGAAATGGCCTTTAGAGAGAGTGTTGTAGCAAGTCTTGATCCAACGACTTGTGACCAGGAAAAATATCGTGCCGATCTATACTCATTTCAGGAAGATGAATCAGATGAAAAAGATTATGACGACATCTGGTCACGAGCCAAGAAAATTGAAGTTGTTGGACCGGATTTTTTTGGACGATATTCTATATATGTTGATCATAAATCTAATGTGGCTATTTTCCTTCCAAAGTCTAATAAAACATTACATATTTTCATTGGTGATATTTTTCGAGCAAACAGGTGGATAATTTGTGACATAACAGGTTTAAAGGTGATAGATAAAACACCACCCGAAGAAGCTTATCAATGGAAGATTAATCCAAAAGATATCTGGTACAGAGGAAAAGGATTGCCACCGGGTAAATCTGGTT
>JASFGF010000209.1:0-5436 GCA_050123915.1 Desulfobacterales bacterium
ATCACGCGTTTTAAAAAAAGATTATCCGTGGAGCGACTATTTAGAAAAACTCCCTGATCCATCAAAAAAATATAAAGTGAGAGGTTAATGCAGATCACAAAAAACGTCCATGGATTTATGTGGAAATCGATGTCCGCCAACAACTGCAACACCTATTTAATTGACGGGCCCACCCGCATTCTCATCGATCCGGGACACACTCACCTTTTTGATCACGTGCAACAAGGACTTATGAACTTAGATTTAACCCTTGACGATATCGGTTTGATTATATGCACCCATGCCCACCCGGATCATATTGAGGCCGTCCAACGATTTAAAAAAACGACTGCAATGACAACCCTTCACCATAAAGAATGGCATTTTTTAAAGACCATGGCACCCAATGTTCGGGCTTCCTTAGGTTTTGGATCCAATACAATTGAACCCGATTTTTTTCTTAAAGAGGGTGACATTTCCATAGACCATGTTGATCTTAAAATTTTTCACACCCCCGGGCATTCACCGGGATCGATATCAATTTACCTGTCTGAACAAAAAGTGATGCTCACAGGTGACCTTGTTTTTAAAGGGGGTATCGGGCGTACGGATCTTCCAGGGGGTGATGGTTCTTTGTTGAAAAAAAGTTTAAAAAAACTGTATGACCTTGACATCGAATGCTTGTTGCCGGGTCATGGAGATATCATTGAGGGCGTAAAGGACGTCAAAACAAACTTCGCTCATTTAAATCAAATGTGGTTCCGCTAAATTTAACTTTCCGGTCATCCACTCTTTGTTAATGTTGATCTAAACAAATTAAGTCTGTGAAACTTGAGTAATATGTTGAAAAAAATCGAGTCGCTGTTACCAAAAGCCCTGATTGCAGACAGACACAAAATTGGCCGTGAAATAGCCCGTATTAAACCATGGAAAACGAAAACACCCCCCAATGAAAAGATTCACAAAAAAATAGCGCTTCTCGAGAAAAAGCTTCAAAGGTCCATTAAAAAAAGATCGTGGCGCAAAATCAACCGGCCCAAACTGGTCTATAACGACGCTCTCCCGATTCTTTCCAAAAAAGATGACATCATAGATTCTATCTCAAACCATCCGGTGGTCATCATATCCGGTGAGACCGGTTCCGGAAAGACCACGCAGATTCCGAAATTCTGTCTTGCCGCAGGTTGCGGGGTCGGAGGGAAAATTGGCTGCACTCAGCCCAGAAGAATTGCCGCAATGACGGTCTCAAAGAGGATTGCCGAGGAACTCGGGGAGCCGTTGGGCAAGTCGGTCGGCTACAAAATCAGATTCAAGGATAAAACGAGCCCCAATGCATTTATCAAGATCATGACCGATGGTATCTTGCTGGCTGAAACTCAAAATGATCCGTATTTGAATGAATATGATACCATCATTGTTGATGAGGCTCATGAAAGAAGCCTGAACATCGATTTTATCCTGGGCATTTTAAAGACCCTTTTAAAAAAAAGAAACGACCTCAAGGTTGTCATCACCTCTGCAACCATCGATACCGAAAAATTCTCAAAAGCCTTTGACCATGCGCCGGTCATCGAAGTATCCGGTCGCATGTTCCCTGTAGATGTCCGCTATATGACCATGGACTCAACATTTGGAAACGATGAGGATCAGACCCATGTTGATATGGCTGTCCATGCTGTGGATCGCCTGATCCAAGAAACTGCTTCCGGAGACCTGCTTGTTTTCATGCCCACAGAACAGGATATTCGTGAAACCTGTAACCTTATCAGGGAAAAGAATGATAAAATCGTAACGATCCTACCCCTTTTTGCAAGGCTTTCGGCTTCGGAGCAGTCTCGAGTTTTCTCACGGGGTTTGGGCAGAAAGGTCATCGTCGCCACCAATATCGCTGAAACGTCCATAACCATACCCGGAATTAAATATGTCATCGATACAGGACTTGCACGGATTTCCCGATACACGCCAAGATCAAGAATCACCTCTCTGCCGGTTACCGCCATATCAAAAAGCAGCGCTGATCAACGAAAAGGACGATGCGGGCGCGTAGAAAACGGGATCTGTATCCGCCTATACTCTGAAGAGGACTTCGAAAACCGACCCCTTTTTACGTCGCCTGAGATTTTGAGAGCCAATCTCGCCGAGGTCATTCTGAAGATGATTTCCCTAAAACTCGGTGATATTTCGAATTTCCCTTTCATCGACAAACCTGCCTTGAAAAGCATTCAAGACGGATTCGATCTTCTCTACGAACTGGGCGCCATTGTTTTGGAACCCGGCCAAAAGAAAAAAGAGAAACAGCGTTTTTCCCTGACTAAAAAGGGACGACTCATGGCGAAGATGCCGGTTGACCCCAGGTTGTCTAGAATGCTCATCGAAGCTCAGACCGAGGGATGTCTCGAAGCGCTTATTGTGATTGCTTCTGCTTTGAGTATTCAGGACCCAAGAGAACGGCCTGCTGAAAAAGCACAAGAAGCGGATCAGGCACAAAAAATATTCTGGGACCCTTTTTCCGATTTTATCACCCTGCTCAACGTCTGGAATAAATATCACGAGGTATTAAAAAGAGAAAAAACAACCGGACGCATAAAAAAATTCTGTAAAACTCACTATCTCTCTTTCAAAAGAATGAGAGAATGGCGTGATATCCATGCGCAGCTTTCTGAGGCGCTTAAAGAGTACGGTCCGAATGACAAAAACAAAACCGTCAAAAAGAGCCGGACCACAAAGCGCGATTTACCCAGGCAGCAAACAGAAAAAAACAGCCTTTCGAACACCGAATTCAGTGATCGTTACACCGCCATTCACAAATCGCTGTTAAGCGGTTTATTGTCGAACATCGCAATGAAAAAAGAAAAGAACATCTTTTTTGCAACAAAAGGAAAAGAGGTGATGATTTTTCCGGGATCATCATTGTTCAACTCGGCAAAGCAATGGATTGTAGCGGCCGAACTGGTTGAGACCTCACGGCTGTTCGCCAGAACATGCGCAAATATCGACAATACATGGCTGGAAAAACTGGGAGGAAACCTGTGTAAATATACCTACCTTCATCCACACTGGGAAAGAACGAGAGGCCAGGTGGTGGCATATGAACAGGTCACCCTTTTTGGTCTTATTATTATCCCCAAACGGAAGGTATCCTATGGTAAAATCAACCCTGATCAGGCAACGGAAATTTTCATTCAAAGTGCGCTGGTTGAAGGTGACATCAAAGAAAAATTTGACTTTATACTTCACAACCAGAACCTTATTGACAACGTTAAAAATATGGAAGACCGGATTCGAAGAAAGGACATTCTGGTTGGCGAAGCGGATCTGCTCGACTTTTACATCAAACGACTCAAAAGGTGTTATGATATCCGGACATTGAAAAGGCATCTAAAACAAAATAAGAATGACCATTTCCTCCGAATGAAGCCTGAAGACATCACCCGATATGCCCCGGATGAAAAAGAGTTGTCTCTTTTCCCGGACCGCATTGATTTAGGAGGTCTTCGCCTTGACTGCACCTATCGATTTGAACCCGGAAGCAAAGATGACGGTGTCACCGTCAACATTCCCGCCCCCATGACGGGATTGGTTCCTTCTGAATCTCTCGAATGGCTGGTACCCGGTCTTTACAGGGAAAAAATAACCACGCTCATCAAAGGTCTTCCCAAAAGCTTTCGAAAAGAACTGGTCCCTGTGGCAAATACCGTGGATATCATTATCCGTGAAATGCCAAAAATCAAAACTTCTTTGATTACGGCGCTTGGCAATTTTATTTACACCCGTTTTGGCATCGATATCCCATCATCCGCATGGCCGGATGATCTTTTGCCGGATCATTTAAAAATGCGGATATCCATCACAGACCCTAAAGGCAAAGAACTCTTTTCCAACAGAGATCCGAACATATTGAGCCGTCATGTTTCAAATAAAGCCGGACCGGTTGAATCCGCTGAAATGAGTGCTGCCAAAAAAAAATGGGAACGGACCCATATCACACGCTGGGATTTTCCGGATTTACCTGAGTACATCGATCTTAAAGAAAACAATATAGCCCGGTGGCTGGTTTACCCCGGACTGCAAAAAGCCGGTTCAAAGGAAAAATGTGTCAATCTGCGCCTCTTTCAAAACAAAGAAACGGCCATAGAATCTCACAAAGAAGGGGTTGCCCTCCTTTTTTCTCTCCATTTTTCAAACGATCTGAAATTTTTAAAAAAGACGCTGAAACTGCCAAAGGAAACTGAAAAAAAATCCAACTATTTCGGAGGATCGGCACTTTTTCAAAAAAGGATGTATGAAAGTATTATCAAAAAATTCTTTTTTAAAAACATCCGATCCAAAGATGCCTTTTTTGCCCATGCAGAATCTATCGCTCAATCCATCCTTTCTAAAGGCAGAGAATTATTCAATCAAAGCCTGCTGGTTCTCGAAGCCTATCATGAGACACGAACCACAATTTATACCCTTGAAATCGCTCACAACACCAACAGATCTGTTCTGCAATTTTTAAAGGGTTTAAGGGCTGAACTTTCCAAACTGGTACCTGATACTTTTGTAGATCTTTATGATGCCGACCGGATAATTCATCTGGTAAGATATATGAAAGCCCTGGAAATCAGGGCCCAAAGGGCTGTGGTTGATTTCGAAAAAGACCGGGCAAAATCCCATGACATTCAGATGTTTACCGAAAGCCTGAATCAACTCCTGAAAGGACTTTCTGCAACCACTTCAAAAGAAAAAAAGGCCGCCATCGAAGCGTATTTCTGGCAGATCGAAGAGTATAAAGTGTCTGTTTTTGCGCAGGAGCTAAAAACATCGGTTCCGGTTTCCAGAAAACGGCTTAAAGAGCAATTAAGGGAGATCGAAAGGATGGCGTAAGAACAGGTCATAGGTGATGGGTGATAGGTTATGGGTTAAAATTTTGTGACCTTGCTTTTATCAAACTTCCAAGCATTTTGCCTTTTGTTTGACTACTATCGTATAATTCTTTCATAATTTTATCGCTCAAATAACCTATTTCAAAAGCTATTTCTAATTGAGTTTGCAGTTCTGCCAAGGATCCTTTGGCGATATACAAAAATCTTACAGCATCCTTATTAGAACCTCGTTCATCTCCTTCTGCAATATTACTCGGTATGCTGACAGCCGCTCGCCTGATTTGATCCTTAAATCCAAAAACACGAGCGAATAAACTTTCTTGAGTAATTCTGTAAATATTTACAGCCAGTTCCTTTGACTTCTGCCAGACTTTTAGATCTCTAAAACCACTCATGATTTTTCTCCCATTTTTTAATCCTCCATCACCCATTACCTATTACCCATAACCCATCACCCATAATCTATTACCTAATATTTTTTTGAAAGCGATTCGTAATACCCTGCTTCATCCGTACGTCCCCGTTTTCGACATCCGGCTGCATAAATAGCACATTTTTTTTTGAGCGTTTTAACCGCCGCCCGGTATTGATC
>JASFGF010000210.1:0-5421 GCA_050123915.1 Desulfobacterales bacterium
TTTTTCAAGCAGCACCTTTCATTTCGGCCCCCTTGTCAATATCTCAAAAGTGGCTAAATTATAAGTATGATTATTTGTGATCACCAGGTCCGGTTTTTCTATATCCTGGTTGTGTGATCTGTGTTGAGCATCAACCCGCAAAGAAAACAGGAGGCCGCTATGTCAATGTATTTTTATGATGAAACTGACGATTGGCCGGAATATCAAATCATCAAGGATGATATTCATCGCCTGGAAAAAGAGCATGTTGAGATACGAAAAAAATTACAAGAAGCTGAGTCCGCCTTTGGACCTGAGGATTCAGATACGGCTTTACACGCGAAGGTACATGGGCTAAAGAAAAAAATGGAAGAGATTGAACAAAAGCTCGATGGGTCCCTTCGCCTGTACCGATAGCAGCAGATTTTTTTCTGTCTTTATTCGAATTAGGAAAACAATTCGCCTAAAAGTGATTGTCTGTTGACATTTAAAACAAATGCTGCTTCAAAATATTTTGAAATATAACACATTAGAGGAGAACCTCCATGAAGACATCATTTGGTGCAAAAACGCTAATTTTTCCCACACCGGTATGGTGTGTGGGTTCCTATGACACGGCGGGAAATCCCAACATTATGACCATTGCCTGGGGCGGTATTTGCTGCTCGCAGCCCCCCTGTGTCACCATTTCTCTTCGAAAGGCAACTTACACTTATGGTAATATTATGGAGAGACAGGCGTATACCGTCAATGTGCCGTCTGAAAAATATGTGAAGGAAACCGATTATTTTGGTATGGCATCCGGTAAAAACGTGGATAAATTCAAGAAATCCGGTCTTACACCCGTCAAATCAAATGTTGTTGACGCACCGTATGTCAAAGAGTTTCCAATGATTCTGGAATGCAAGGTGATTCATCATTATGAAATCGGTTTACACACCCATTTTGTTGGCGAGATTATGGATGTTAAGATCGAAGATGGGATGTTGGCGGATGCGGGAAAACCGGATATTGAAAAAATTCGGCCTATTGTTTACAGCCCTGAAGCTCAAAAGTATCACGGTATCGGTGAATGTATTGGGAAAGCATTTGACATCGGAAAAAAAATATAACTAATGATAAAAAAGATCATTATACTTATCATACTTCTACCCTGTCTATCCATTGCCGAAGACCTTCCCAAGGCAGATTCTGTTTTGGTGAAAAAACATGAGAAACGGTTGTACCTTATAAAAAACAAAAAGCCGTTCAAGACATATCGGGTCGCATTTGGTGCAAATTCAAAAGGGCCCAAAACAAAAGAGGGGGATGAACGAACGCCTGAAGGAACATACATACTGGATTTTAAAAATTCCGATAGCGATTTTTACAAATCCATACACATATCTTATCCAAATGATCAGGACATCAAAAGAGCCAAGGAAATGGGGGCTGCTCCGGGCGGCGATATCATGATACATGGCCAGAAAAATGGCGCAAAAAATTTCGAGCGTATCCATCGGTACGTTAACTGGACGGATGGTTGTATCGCGGTGACGAATGCCGAAATGGATGAGATCTGGACTTCTGTAGATGTCGGAACGCCCATAACGATTGAACCCTAAAACACTTCAGCATTATCCATCCTCTTTAAACGGTTGTATCCATATAATTTTACAATAAAAATTTTGTTCAGGCAGGCGGTGCACTTTATTGAAGTTTTTCAAAATTAAGGATGCGAAACTTGCGTCATAAATTGTTTCAAATAGTTTTGAAGTGTTTTCTTGTTTTCCACATCCAATTGAGGGCAGTTCTCAAGGCTTTCTTTACCTTCAGTTACCAAGACCGCAAACACCATACACGTAGAGCGACCGCATTTTTGGCAGTTGGTTTTCGGCAATAGTTTGAGAATATCGAGGATGCCTGGTTTTTTTGCCACCTCAAAACTCGGCTCTATGTCTTTGCGTCTTTTCCAGGTATCATTGATCTCTTGCTGGAGCCATTTTAGTATGTTATCTGCCTCATCTTCGTCTTTTACTATGTTGATGCCAATCTCCTTAGAGTATAATGTTATGAGTTTACCGTTGAATTTTAAGGTAAGCGAAGGGGGTTTTTTAATATACTGATGGCCGTTGAGCACCGTATTTAGATAGGGAAGTACGTCGCTTATATCTTCATCGAGATAGGCAACACATCTGAGATGTCTTGCCTCCGGGTTTGGTGGCCGACAGAATTCCTTTCTGTATTGTTTTAACAGCATGTGAGCTTCTCTTGTCTTTCTAATCTTTCATTTTGTGTTGGTCTTGGCCGCCATCTTGGCATTGAATTTAGCCGCATCAATGATGAATCTGTCGTGAGTTCCCTCGGATATCTTATCGATGCCGTCATGGGCAACAATTGAAAAGACGAGTTTTCGGCCTTCTACTTCTTCTAATTTAACATTTACTGTAACGGTCAGGCCGGGAGGGGTGGCAGCGATATGATTGAATTTTACATCAATGCCCACTGTTTGCTCGCGGGGCCAGTCTATATGAGGATTGATGGCCTGGATACATGTCCATTCAAACAAGCCCACCATAAATCCGGTCGCCAAAACTCTCGGCATGGCTTGAAACTCGGAAGATTCAGGATAAAGATGAGGTACGGTTTTGTTTTCAGGGATTTTGAATTTAAATGTATGGGTTAAACCAGGTTGCAAAGAATTTTTCACGATTCACCTCCATGGGCAGATTTTTATTGTTCACCGTTACTATTTCTGTTAATTAGATGTTAGTCAAATTAATTGTTTTAATGAATTTAATTAGTGAGACTTATTTCAAATGGAATGGCAACAGATCCTGGGATTTTACCATGTCGCTAAGCTGGGCAGTTTTACAAAAGCTGCCAGTACCACATTCCGGACCCAGTCGGCCATCAGTCAACAGATTAAAAATCTTGAAGAAGAATTAGGGTGTCAGCTTTTTGAAAGGATCGGCAAGCGCAAGTTGCGTCTGACTACTGCCGGCAACAGGTTTTTTAAATTTTCAGAAACAATTCTGGAAAGGCACGCCTTACTTGTTGAGGAACTCAATGAGATGAGGGGATACCAACAAGGTCGTTTGAGAGTGGCCGCACCCTTCACAACGCTCTTCCACTTGTTCCCGCTCGCGCTGAAGCATTATATCAAACAATTTCCTAATGTCGAACTGACGATCCTCGATCGGTCGCAGCAGGATATTCTGGATCTTATTAAAAATGGAGATATCGATTTTGGTTTTGTGCTGGAATCCATTGTTCCAAAAGATCTTTCGGCACTTCGTTGGAAGAAGGTCAGAACCGTTGTTATCACACCGGTCGGTCACCCCTTGACCAAAATCAAAAGGATTACATTGAAACAAATTGGAAAATATCCTCTGATTCTGCCGCCTTTAAATTTGAAATACCGCAGCAGTTTAGAAGAAAGGTTTCAAAAACTGGGTGTTGACTACCACATCGTCATGGAATCTTCCAATGTGGAGTTAAGCTCCCTGTATGCTGAGATGGGACTCGGCATATCTTTTGCGACTATCGTGAAGGACTTGCCGGAATTGAAAAAACGAAAGTTGGAATTTTTACCAATGGATCATCTATTTAAACCAGATTATATAGCGGTGGTAATGAGGAAGGATAAAACTCTGATTCCATACAAGGACGCCTTTGTTAAAATTCTGTTTGAGATTATTTAGGGTGGTATCTTTCGAGATAGGCAAGTCTTTCTTCTTTGGATTTTTTAGATAGATCCTGGCATTTTTTGTAAAAGACGTTGAGGTCGTTATTGCAGGTTTTTAAAAGTTCTAAAAATGCCGGTACAAGATCATGATAGGTGGATACGGATACCAATTTGGCATTATTCATCTTTCGACTCATCCATAAATCATAACCTGAATACCCGCCCCAGTGCTGTTTCAACAACCGGTATTCATCCTTTAACTTTTCAAAAACGGCTGCCTTGGCCTGCCGTTTTTCCGGTACGGGTAAATCCTTGGCATACAGCGATTCAAGCTCTTTACGATATTTCGTCACCAGTTCGATAAACTGACGCCGACGTTGGTAATCTATTTTGTAGTCTTCAGAGGTTTCCAGATTACCTCTTGCTGCCAGCCAACGCCGCAGACTTTCCTGCTCAACGGCGATTGCAAAACTCTCATTAAAGGTGGTATCGTCCGAAACATAGAAAATATGATGGGACAGTTCGTGAAAAATCAGCGCCGCCAGTCTAATATCACTGCGATAAATGAAGGTGCTGAAAACCGGGTCATCAAGCCAACCCAATGTTGAATATGCTGCAACCCCCCCGATGTAGACATCATATCCTTGCGTCTCCAGTTTGTGACCATAATCGAAAGCATCTTTTTTTGAAAAATAACCTCGGTATACTGCACAACCGATAATCGGATAGCACCAGGTTTTGGGCGCAAAAGAGAACTCTGTTGTCGCCCACATATTCCAGCCGGCAAAGGGTCGTTGAAGTTCTACGAAACTGAGGTATTGACCCTTAACCGGCAGAAAAAGTTCATCCTTTGCAAAGGTCCGGATATCCATCACCAGCCTGAGTTTTTCTTTCAGTTTTTCGGATGTATCGGGGTTGTCGAGAAGCTCATGAATCGGCTGTTTTTTGTTGAGAATAGCGATTTGACCGGATATCAGTTGCTTATAATATCGTATTGATTCACAGCCTGTGAACACCGTTACCAAAAACACGCCCAAAATAATTTGAATCCAAATTGATTTTAATAACATAACAATTCAAGTCAATAGATGATGAATGATACGTCTTCTCATCTCATCCCATGCCTCTTTTCCAATCGTGGATTTATCGATGATCAGATGATGCATTTTCCCTTTTGCACCCGTTGTGTTTTTTTTTACCGGGTGCAATTTCCATTGATGCAGCCTCTTATTTTTTATGATTTGCTTTAATTTTCGATACGAAACGAATTCATCTTTCGTGTCTAAAAAGATGAGGGTTGGCACGTTCAGTTTTTGGTCCATGTTTTTTTTAAAATGTTCGATGGCTTCAAACAGTGCATTATACGCTGCCACGGGTGTTCCCATATTAGAGCAATACGACTTTATAAAAAAGCTTGGTATCACAAGTCTCGGAAACGGGAAGAGTAATTTTGCCAAATAATTAATTGTATACACATGTAATGCCGGAGCCAAAAGTACCATCCGGTTAAAATAAACATCCGGATATGAAGCAAACAGAGTAGCGCCCATGAGCCCGCCCAGTGAAAAACCGACCAGGAACAAGGGAACTTGTTTTTCATGGCTCCTGTTCCCGGCAAGGCCATAGGCCCGATGTGTTTCTTTCATCCAATATTCATAGGACACTGTTTTAAACGTTTCCATCCGGGCTGTATTGCCATCGACGTTCGCCTTTTGAATATAATTTTTTCCATGTCCTCGCAATGACAAATTCAACACATCTATACAAGAATGGGT
>JASFGF010000211.1:0-5421 GCA_050123915.1 Desulfobacterales bacterium
CAATAAGCTTCCTGTGGTGATCATCAGAATAATTCCGCCGATAATCGTCAATATAATGGCTTTACCCGAATGACCGCCAAAAATGTGAAGACTTGTCAAAAGGAGTAGAATCGGAATCCAGAATGCTCCAAGCCCGAAGAGTCCGATGAGAATACCTGCAAGGTGGGCGCCAAATAAACCAAAGAAATTATGAATATGGCCGGCCGCCCGGGCATTATTGATCGAGGGATCAGCCGGACTGTATGACAAGAGACTGATCAGTGTTAAAATAACGAGAAAAAAAAGTAAAATTCCAATGATTTCTCTACGCATTATCTTCCACTTCTAAAAGGGGGCTTTTCGGTAAAATAATCGATGATATCATTTTACCTATACGCTTTCAATCGAGTAACTTAAAGATTTTCATTGATTTCATGCAAAATTCAGTTACTATACTTCCAGAATAAACGGCAGTATAACCGGTCGACGTTTTATGGTAAAGAAAAAATATTTTCTTAAGGCTTTTGATATTTTTGACCGGATCTTGCCTGCGCGATCCTGAACTTCAGGGCCTATTTCTTCTACGATTTCGAGAATAACACACTTTGCATCTTCCAGAAGATGGCCTGTCTCGGTTTCAAACACAAAGCCCCGTGAAACGATTTCAGGCCCGAAAATAACAATCCCGGTTTCTTCATCAAAGGCCATGTTCACGATAACAAGTCCATCTTCCGAGAGATCTCGTCTTTCCTTTAGCACACTTCTTCCAACGTCTCCAATACCCTTGCCGTCGATCAACACCCGGCCGGTGATAATTCTGTCTTGAACTTTTCCGCCATTTCCATCAAACTCTATGATTTGTCCGTTTTCAGCAAGAAGAATATTTTCTTTTTTAATTCCAACCTGCTCGGCCAATCGTGAATGGAGAACCAGGTGCCGGTATTCTCCGTGGATGGGAATAAAATATTTGGGCCTGGTCAGATTGATCATCAGCTTTAACTCTTCCTGAAACGCATGCCCCGATACATGAATCTGAGAGATCTTTTCATAAATAACGTCTGCACCTCGTCTGTAGAGATCATTGATAATTTTGGTGATGGCCTTTTCATTTCCAGGTATAAATTTTGAAGAAAGGATGACCGTATCCTCTTTTTTGATCTTTATCTGCTTGTGTGTTCCTGATGCCATTCGGGCAAGGGCCGCCATTGGTTCTCCCTGACTGCCGGTTGTTATAATAATGATCTCTTCATCAGAAAATTCACTGATCTGATCAATGCCGATCTCCATTTCTTCGGGAATATTGATATATCCGAGTTCTTTAGCAATATTTACAGTTGTTTCTATACTCCTTCCGGTAAAAACAACATTTCTGCCGATTGCCCTGGCAATATCGATAACCTGCTGAATCCTGGTAATGCTGGAAGCAAAAAGACCGATAATGATGCGTCCTTTTCTGCCGGCTGAAATTCTTCCCAAGGTGTCGCCAACTTCCTGATCGGAGATAGTATATCCTTCCCTTTCAACATTTGTTGAATCTGATAAGAGCGCAAGAACGCCTTTTTCACCATACTGTGCAAATTTGTTTACGTCGGTGATCATACCGTCAACAGACGTGTGGCTGATTTTAAAATCGCCGGTATGGATAACGAGTCCTCGGGGTGTATTAATGGCAATGCCGACCCCGTCAACCGCACTGTGACAGACACGGATAAACTCGAGTTCGAAAACACCGAGTTGAAGTTTTGATCTCGGAGAAATTTCATGCAATGAAACGGGTAAAAAGAGGCCGTGTTCTTCAAGTTTTTTCCGTAGAACGCCCAGTGTAAAAGGTGTTCCATAAATCGGCAGATTCATCTCTTTGAGAAGATAGGGCAGGGCTCCGATATGATCTTCGTGAGCATGTGTTAGAACAACACCTAAGATATTGGGTCTTTGTTGTTTTATATAGCTCATATCTGGAATAACATAATCGATTCCCAGCATATAGTCTTCCGGAAACATGAGCCCGGCGTCAACGACAAACGCTGAATCGCCGTATTCAAAAACCATCATATTAAGTCCAATTTCTCCTAAACCGCCAAGGGGTATTATTTTTAGCATAGTGATCCGTTCATTTTACTTTTTACATAGGATTGCATAATGATATTTTTGACTTTTTCCATAAGATCCTCTTTTGTTTTCCTGGTATAATCCGATGAGTTTATCGGTTTTGCAATTTCAAGGGTAACATTTCCGGGTTTAATTGAAATCTGATTTTTGGCCATGATTTGCTCTGTTCCGTGAATAATAATCGGGATAATGGGGACACCGGAATCAACGGCCAGGAAAAAACCTCCTTTTTTGAATGGCTGGACATTGTTGGTACGACTGCGGGTTCCTTCAGGAAAGATAATGACCGACACACCGTTTCTGATAATTTTTGCTGCCTTATTCAGGCTTTCTATGGCAGATTTCCTGTTGGAACGGTCAATGCTGATATAGCCGGCTCTTTTCATAGCATAACCAAAAATCGGTATTTTATAAAGTTCTGCTTTGGCAAGCCACCTGAATTGAACAGGAAGATGCGCCTGGAGGACCGGGATGTCGAAATTGCTCATATGGTTGGGCATATAAATATAAGACCGGCCGGGTGTCAGGTTGGAAAGACCCTTTACGGTAACCCTGATATTGCTTAATGCGAGGATGCATTTTGCCCAGATTCTTCCGACCTTGTGCGTGGCATCGCCGCCGGCAGTGACAAAGGAGACCAATATGGTCATTACGGCCATAAAAGCGGTCACAAGGATAATACCTAAAATAACAATTGACGTTCGTGCCATAAGAATATTATTCGAAATCAGGAACTTAAAGTTTTCATTTAAAAAATTCCCGGTTCGATGCACTGTATCGGCGTTGCTGAAAAATATGGGTGCGAAACTTGAATTACATATATAATATATTTAAGATGCTATGTTTTAATTTCTAGCGTATCAAATATCGAGTCGGCAAGTCGGATAAGCCAATTCCGTTGTTTTTCAGTGGCATAGCCCATACAGTCACATCGAATTCTTTTTTTGGTGCGTATCAATAGCTCAAAGGTTATAAGATCTGGTTCCAGTTCAACGGCAAAATAAAAGGGTTGACAGCTCGTATGTTCCACTTGAATTTCAGTAAGGATATTCTGGTCAAGCGGTATCCAGTAAATACCATCCACATCAGAAGAGCTAAAGTTTTCTTCCAAGTAGGCTTTAACCAATTTAGAATCTATGGGTCTAAGCTCATCAATAACGTATTGTTTCATAAAAACAAAATTATCACAGTTTGTTGTGCCGCGCAAGATGTATGTTCGCGGTGGTTTTAAAACCATTGTGGGTGTCATTTATGCGTCTTTTATCGATTCCTCGATTTTTTGCAAGCGATTCTTGGCATTATTTATCAGGAAAATGATCGTATCTTGATTGCCGAGTCAGGTAATGCTAAGATAACAGCATTAATATACCAGAAATTAGGAAAGAGAAAAAAGGAAAGAGGATGAACATTCAACTCTAAAAAAAAATAGTATACTCGGAGTATTGTATGATCTCGTTTAACACGTATTTAATTGCCTATATCTGTATCTATTTCATCAGTGCTGGTCTTAAAACAGTCATTGAGAGGACAAACATAAATTATCTAGAAAAATATGGAAAAACGGTTCCTGCCGCTTTTCAGGGCATAATTTATGAAGAGGAACTCAATAAGATCATACGATACACATCAGACAATGTTCGATTTAAACTTGTTCAAACAACAGTTATTAAAAGTCTTTTTCTTTTTATTGTGATTTCGGGAATTCTTCCATGGCTCGCTGATAATTTAACGAATACACACTTTTTACTGGCAGGCTTGGTCTTTTTTGCATTTATCGGCTTAATAGAGGCATTGGCCGGCCTTCCTTTTGATTATTATCACAGTTTTGTCATCGAGGACAGATATGGATTTAATACAAAAACCATAAAAATATGGATTTCCGATTTGATAAAATCCTTGCTTGTGATGATCGTTTTGGGTGGTTTGCTCCTGTCTGCATTACTGCTGTTGTTAAAATATACAGGAACAAACTGGTGGGTTTGGGCGTGGGCTGTTTTTTTGTGTTTTCAGTTACTTGTGACTGTCCTTTATCCCACTGTTATTGCACCTCTATTTAACAAATTTACACCCCTTGAAAAGAGCAATCTAAAGGACGACATCGAGCAACTCGCAAAACAAGAAGGCATCGAGATCGAGGGAATATACCAGATGGACGCGAGTCGGAGAACCCGACATACCAATGCATATTTTTCAGGACTCGGAAAAGCCAAGCGGATTGTTCTGTTTGATTCTTTGATTCAATCTCACAGTCAAGAGGAAGTTCTGTCGATTTTGGCGCATGAGATCGGACATTTGAAAAAAAATCATATAAAAAAACAACTGATTATTAGCAGCATTGTGTCTTTGTTTCTTTTTTTCATGGCATCAAAACTGATAACATGTCGTGTGTTGTACGAAAGTTTCGGCTTTTCAAACACTCCGTATTATGTGGGTCTTTTTTTAGTTGGAATTCTATGGGAACCTGTGAGCTTTTTCTTGTCTCCTGTTGGGATGGCAATTTCCAGAAAATTTGAAAGGGAAGCGGATTATTATTCCATTGAGATTACAAAACGCGCAAAACCCCTTTCCACAGCGCTGAAGAAAATGGCGAAAGAGAATCTTTCAAACCTCAGGCCGCATCCGCTGTATGTCTTTTTCAACTATTCTCATCCGCCGTTGCTTGAAAGGATTGAATACCTTGAAGCGCATGAAATGTTATGATATCCGACAATAGGGCGCGGGATAGAAATAGCGTGGGAGATGATTTAGGGGCTTTGTTCCCTGGTCAGGGAAAGAGACCAGGGAACATGAAAATTTAAATCTGATTATGTCTCTTCCACTGTAATTGCGCCGGGCTCACACACTTCAACACAACTTTCACAGCCCAAACATTCATCCGCATTTACAGGGACGGATTTGTCATCCTCCATCTCAAACACTTCAACAGGACAGACATCCACACACTCTTCACAACCTTCACATTTTTCTTCGTCAACAGTAGGAATAAAAGCCATTTTAAAAGCCTCCTTTCACAGTAAAGTTAGGTCACGGCGAAAATATTACCGATTATCCATTATCGGGCAAAATCCATATACCAATTGATTCAGGGAGTCAAGCCTTGTTATTTATTTTTTTAACTTTTAAGAACTCACTGATTTTATCCTTGAAAAAAGATCTAAAATAATAACCTAATCATTTCTTTAAAAAGCAAGATTTCTCATAGAAGCGTTGTGGAATCAGCTATTTATGGAATTGTAATTCAATCAGAAGGAACAGGAAGTATAAAATGCTTAAATCGATGTTCAGAAATGATTAAGCATGAGCGGACTTGGGTCTATGAGGCGTTTTAATCTT
>JASFGF010000212.1:0-5407 GCA_050123915.1 Desulfobacterales bacterium
GCGAAAATAAGGATTTTGTGGTCGAATGTCATAAAAATTTAATGGGCATTATTTTGAGATACCTCCATGACATATCTCAACTTCATGTGAAAACAGATAGTTGAAAGGTATCAAAGAAGGAGGATATCATAAAAGAAGTTTTACATAATCGGTTTTATTCTATACTCAGCCCGACCCTGTGCAGACCATCAACAACCCGCTCGACGATATCTTCGAACTTTATATAGTGTTTGATCAGTATACGACCGCGTTCAGAAAAATCGGGTTTGAGCTCGAGCAGATTTTTCACAAAATGTTTTCCTTCTTCATACTTTCCCAATATCCCTAAAGTGGCTGCCTTTGCCAGCGGATCCCAGAAAATCGAGGGTCTTCTTAAGCGTTGCGTTTCAAAATGTGCTTGCTGGTATTTTTCCTGGCGGAGATAATCCACCCAAAGGGCATAATGGACGACCGGTTTATAATAGGGATTGAGCTTCATGCTTTTTCTGATCAAAGCCGGTCCCCGTTCCCATTCCCCCAGCAGGGTCATCAGGTAGCCAATTCCATCGAGGATAAAAAGAGAATTGGGATTCAAATTCAAAGCCAGTTCAGTTTCTGCCAGTGCCCCTGGGATTTCATTGTCAAGCATTCGAACAAAGCCCAATATGGCTCTGGCCCGCTGATTGTCCGGATTCAATAGAACTCCCTTTTCGGCAAATCCAACGGCTTTTCTGATGCTTGTCGCTTCATAACCTGGCAATTCAAGACTGTAAATATTGGCATGGAGACGTCCGAGCATACTCAAGACCTGACCGCATTCCGGCTCCATATCCGCTGCAAGCGTTAAAGCCTCCATCGCCAGTAAAAAGCTTTCAGGAGTGAGAGCCTGGTCGTATTCGTAATATCGCAGCATGGCCTCATAGGTTTTCAAGTCGGATGGGGGCTTGTTTCTCGATTCAACGGACAAGGTTTTGGAGATGATGCCATCCTCGCAAGAGATTTTGCCGGCAATCGCCTTTGCAACTTTCTCCTGGAAAGAGATCAGTCGGGCAGCCTCAAGCTTAGCTTGGTGTGATTCCCCCCAAATTTTTATGTTTGTTGAGGTATCAATCAAATAGACGGCCACTTTGATTTCCGACATGTCCTTTTGGACATTTCCATCGACGACAAAACGGGCAACCATATCAGAAGCCCGTTTCCCAATGCCTTCCGGTCCTTGAATCAGCACACGGATTTCCTGGTACCGGGTGATTTCCGTGGCGAGCTCCGTTGCCAACCCGACAGCCCAATAATTCATTTCCGGATCCGCTGTCAAATTCTTGAACGGTCGAATCAGTAAAGTGGGCCAGGATCCCATAAAACTTTCCACCGGAATTTTGTTGTCGAAAACAGTTGTGTCTGAAGTGACACTGACCTGCTCACAAAATGTCGGTACATAGGTTCCCTTAGGGATGTCAATGAGGATCGGGTCCTGTTTGCCCGCAACCAAATAATAGCGCTCTAAGGCCCTGCGGAGCCTGTTGGCCTGAACACTGACGATAGGATCCGAGTTCTGATCAAAGTCCTCTCTTCTGCCGAACACACAGGTTGCTATGGTGTATCCCTTGATTTCTTGTGATCTTCCGGCAAGGGTCTCTTTGACAACAAATTGAAAAAACTTCCGCTGCTGTTTAGCGGCATTGAACTCCGGGCTGTCAAGAATCCGCTGCAGTTGCCGCTCGATTTTTTTCACCCCCAAGTTTTGTATCTGCTCGGAAAGGATTTTTAAAGGCACATTTTCTTTTTGAGTCATTTTTATTGTCCGATGGCGGAAATATGATAAATTTTATACGCTTTAATATCAAAGACTTATTTACAGTCCGGATAAAAGTTTACCCTAAGTTAGGGTGACAACTCAAATGAATTAAGTTAGTTAAGGGAAATCATTGCAAATTACAGGCAAAACATCAACATTTTTAACCCTTATTCTTTCATATCCGAATATTTTCTTTGTTAAACTCACGTTACTCTAATTAACAGGAGATAGTGATGAAGGTTATCCGAACAGGATTATTTTCCGTTTTGAAACGGTTCCCTGAACACAAAGACAATGCAAAACGGCTTTTTAGAGAAAGCGAGAGCTTTCAGACCATGTGTGAAGACTACCTAAAGTGTTTCAAAGCGCTGGATCATTGGAACCAGTCTGAGGAAGAGATAGCCACTATACGTTGTGCAGAGTATTCTGCCCTTTTGCAAGAACTGGAAGCGGAAATTTTTCAAAATTTGAATGACTTCAGAATATAAAGATTTGTTTCGCAGAACCTGTTTTGAAGATTTTTTGTAATTTAAGAAAAGTAGGAAACATAGATCTCTAAACTATTCCATAAATTAACTTAAGTACGCCCACCAATTAAACGCTTCATGAAATACTAGGGGGTGAATATGACACATAACACATATAGATTTTCAATATTATTATTTTGCAGCTTACTTTTCTTCCAGACATTTTCTTTTTCCGCCTATGCGGATCCGTCCAGCGGCGATCAATGGGAATTCCAGCTGGCCCCTTATGCCTGGTTGTCGGGGCAAAATGGAACTGTGGCGACGCTGCCGGGTTTGCCCCCGGCCGATGTCGATGTCGACTTTTACGACGATATCTGGGGGAATATCAATTTAGCCGGCATGCTGGTCGGCGAGGCGAGAAAGGGACGTTTTGGCCTGTTCACGGACATTTTGTACTCCGATATCGAAACAGAAGACCCGTTACCATATGGAATTCTGTATTCTGCTGTAGATACGCAAACAAAATCTTGGATCGTATCAATTGCCGGATTATACCGCCTGGCAGAACAACAAAACCGATTTCTGGATGCCATCGCAGGAGTTCGGTATTGGTCCGTTGATACAGACTTGACCCTCAAGGCCGGCCTTTTGCCCGAACGGAGCATATCGAACAGTGAGGACTGGTTTGATCCTTTGATTGGTCTGAAAGGTTTTACACCGATCGGGTCGTCCCGGTTTTTCGTCAGCAGCGCCATCGTCATCGGTGGATTCGGCGCGGGTTCCGACTTCATGTGGGATGCCAGTGTCAATTTCGGCTACCAATGGACCAAAGGTTTTTCCACGACATTGGGCTACCGATATTTGGATGTGGATTATGAAAAAGATGACTTTCTGTACGATGTTGTCCAGGACGGTATTACGCTGGGGCTGTCCTGGCGGTTTTAATAGAATTTGTCATTCGAAACATGGATTTCGGAATGTTAGATTTTACGTTAGCGAAGGAGGGCTTTAAATGAAAAAAACAATGGTATTGATCTCGACCTTCTTTATGTTTCTCGCTGTTTCTGCACTGATCCAACCTGTCCGAGCTGAGGACACATCCGGTGCAGGACAAGGCGGCGATGCAGAACTTGCCCAGGAACTGTCAAATCCGCTGGCCGATCTGATGACGATTCCGAGATGAACTATGACCGTGACATCGGCCCTTTAGACGACGGCTGGAAGCTTCAAACCAACATTCAGCCGGTGATCCCCATTGAGTGGGGTGACAACTGGAACCTGATCACCCGGACCATTATGCCGGTGATTTCACAGAATGATATTGCTCCGGGCACCGGATCACAGTTTGGTCTGGGTGACATCAATCTGAGTTTGTTCTTTTCACCCAGGGAACCGACTTCCGGCGGTTTGATCTGGGGTGTCGGCCCTGTCTTGCTTCTGCCGACGGCAACGGATTCATTGCTTGGCGCAAAGAAATGGGGTGCGAGACCAGCCGGAGTTGCGCTTACCATGCGCGGGCCGTGGACGATGGGTATACTCGCCAACCACGTCTGGTCTTATGCCGGTGACAGCGATCGTCAGGACATCAGCAACACCTTTGCACAACCATTCTTGGCATACACATGGCCGAGCGCCTGGACCGTATCGGTGCAGTCCGAGAGCACCTACAACTGGAAGACGGAGAAGTGGTCCGTCCCCATCAATTTTGCCGTTTCCAAGCTGGTCAGATGGGGCAAGTTGCCCGTCAGCCTGCAGGCCGGTGTCGGCTACTGGGCGGAATCCCCCGAATCAGGCCCTGAAGGGTTTCGATTCAGGCTTCAGGCCAACTTTGTGCTCCCGAAACCCTGAGAGTGAAATGGTTGAAAAGTGAATAATCCGGGTTATGTACTTATTGATAAAAAACTTTACTGCGAGGGGCAGTTATTATGAAGGGGAAAAAAATATTTCTGCTGGCAGCACTGGCAGCATGTCTGGCCTTGATGCAGATGGCCGGAAATGTTGCATCGGCTCAGCCCTTCAGCTTCAAAGTCATTGACGGTGAATGGGCCCGCATTGACGGCAATTATACCCTTAGGGTCCGGAATGTACGTTCCGACGGATCGGCGGATGTGAAATATTTCAATCCCGGCGCTATCAATGTGGCGGAAAACCGCCTCGACTATCAGGAGGGGCGGGTCAGGCTGTTTGTAAAACTTCAGGACAGGGGCTATCCGGGTTCCACATACACCCTTTACTATTATGCTGAAAGGGACGTGCTGGCAGGAATCTACTTTCAGGCGGCTACAGGCAGGAAATATGAAGTGATATTTGTGAGAAAAAAGGATTCCTGATTATGAGGCCATCTAAATAAAAAACTTAAAACGTAAGGAAGAAAAAAGGAGGCAGGTATGAAATTATTAAAGACTGTAATTTTATTTATTTGTATGCTTGCTATTGTGTCCTGCAATCAGCAGGGGGCGGATCAAAAGAGCGGGAAAAGCAGCCAGGCGGCTGCAGGACAGGATATGGGGGACGTCAACGCCATCCCCTATGTGAAAGAGGAATGGAAAGGGATTCAGGGGAAGACGCTGGCGGACTCGAAACCCTACTTTATCGGTCAGAAAAAAGCCCCTGAAGGATCTCCCAATGTACTCATTGTTATGCTTGATGATGGAGGCTATTCCAGTGCAACATCCTATGGCGGTATCATGAAAACACCTGCCTTTGACCGGGTTGGCGATGAAGGTATCCGTTACACACATATGACTGTGGCCGCAGTCTGCTCCCCGACAAGGGGTTCATTGTTGACCGGTTACAACATTCACCAGATCGGAACCGGTATCATTTCAGAGTTTGCAACCGGATATCCGGGATACAATTCACAGATTGACTACACTACACCGTCCATTGCAAAAATTTTAACCGACAATGGATATGCCACCGCCGCATTCGGCAAATGGCACAATACCCCGATGGAAGAGGCCTCCCCTGCCGGTCCGTTTGCGAGCTGGCCCACGGGTATCTGGGGCTTCGAGTATTTCTGGGGATTTTTGGGCGGCGAGACGAACCAGTTCCATCCCTTATTGTACGAAAACACCACGGCCATTGAAACCCCGAAAACCAATGCGGACGGTTCTGAATTTCATATATCCCAGGGTATGGCAGACCAGGCCATCAAGTGGCTGGA
>JASFGF010000213.1:0-5400 GCA_050123915.1 Desulfobacterales bacterium
CCGGACCATTTCAGATTGAAGGAGATTCAGTTTTTTCGAATTGTTATCCATGGCGATCAGTTTTCCACGATTTTTCATCATCTGGGAGATATGCCCTGTTTTTCCGCCAAGACCGGCACATGCATCTAAAATCGTTTCCCCCGGCTTGGGGTTTAAAAGAAGCGTCACCAGTTGGGCGGCTTCATCCTGAACCTGGAACAATCCGTCTTCAAATGCTTTCATTTTCGGGATCGATTTTTTTGGATGAGAGAAAAAGACACCGTCCGGTGCATAGTCTGTACGTCCAACCTTTTCCACATCTTTTTCAAGGCGTTTCAACAACGTTTTACGGCGCGTCTTCAGCGTATTGCAGCGTACGGTTAAAGGCGGGATGGTGTTGATTGCATCACAAAGCACAGCGGTCTCTTCCAGGCCAAACCGATCCAGCCATCTTTCAAGCATCCATTTTGGAAATGATTTGTTTACCGCCAGAGCAGATGCCGGGTCTTTGTTCACATCCGGAAATAAGACCTGTTCGTATCTTTTTGCGGCATTTCGCAAAAGCCCGTTGATAAACCGAACGACATAAGGCTCGGTCATAGATTTTGCCATTTCAACGGAAGTGTTTACAGCTGCCGATACGGGTATCCGATTCAAATAAATAATCTGAAAAAGTGCGATCCGCAAAATATTCATCACTTTGGGATCGATTCGTTTCAAAGGGGTTTTAGAGAAATAATCGATGATCCAATCGAGTTTTGACCGCCACCGAAGAACACCGTATACAATGGCTTGAAGCAATGCACGATCTTTCTTTAAAAAAAAAGGGTGTTGGGAGAGAACCTCGTCCAATATGTTGTCTAAAGTTTTGTTCCCCTGATCCAGGGTGTTCAGGACGTGCAGTGATGTTTTGCGTGGGTTATTTATCATCAATTCATAGGATATTCATATTAATGTAAATGTGTTCCAGGGGGCAATTGATATCCTCTCAGGAAATCCTTAATTAAAAGACGCTTTCCAGACTCACCTTGAATTTCCATAACAGACAGAACATCTTTTCCGGTTGAGATCCATAGTTCGTCGGGGAAGCCTTTTATGACCGTGCCGGGAGAAGCTTCGGTATCCATAACAATGGTCCTGGCCTTGAAAAATTTAAGGCGTTTTTGTTCATGAAAGGTAAAAGCGCCGGGCCATGGCGTCATTCCGCGAATGAAGGCTTCAAGGGATTCGGCCGGCAGTTTCCAATTCATACGGCCATCCTTTTTTTTAAGCATAGGCGCGTAAGTGGCCTGGGTATGATCCTGCGAGATCGGATTGATATTGCCGGTTTCAAAAGCTTTCAGGGTTTGAATAAGAAGGTCTGCGCCGAGATCAGACAATCGATCATGAAGGGTGCCCGAAGTGTCATCGGGCGCTATTTCAAGTTTAGAAGAAAGGAGAATATCGCCGGTATCCATGCCTTCGTCCATTAACATCGTCGTGACACCGGTCTCTTTTTCTTCATTGATAATTGCCCATTGGATCGGCGCAGGTCCGCGATATTTTGGAAGGAGTGATGCGTGAATATTAATGGTGGCAATTTGGGGTATCTTGAGTATGTTTTTCGGGATAATATGTCCAAAGGCAACCACTACAATAAAGCCAGGGGCGTGTTTTTCGATATGGTTCGAGAATTCGGCTGTTCGGACCGAGGATGGCTGAATAACTGAATACCCCAGATTCATAGCTGTTTCTTTAACCGGAGAAGGAGTGAGTTTTCGTCCCCGACCTTTTGGCCGGTCAGGCTGGGTAACGACCAACGTTATATCATGATCGTTCTTATGAAGGGCCTTTAAAGCAGGCACCGCAAATTGGGGTGTGCCCATGAATATGATTCCGGCCTTCTTGCTCATTTTTTTCTTAAGCTTTTTTGTATTTTTCTTTTATACATCCCCCTTTTCAAAGAGCTGATGCGGTCTATAAACAAAATGCCGTTTAAATGGTCGATTTCGTGCTGAAGGACCACAGCAAGAAATCCTTCTGCTTCTATCCGTACAGGTTTCTCGTCTCTGTCAACGCCCTCAACGAGAATAGCGGCTGACCGTTTAACATCGGCCCTGAAATCAGGGACACTCAGACACCCTTCGTCCTCTGATAAGACACTTCCTTCACTCGATATAATTCTGGGATTGATCAATACATGCAAAGATCGTTTTTCGTCTTTGGCTGAAACATCGTAAACAAGAAGGCTTTTATTAATCCCCACCTGTATTGCAGCCAAACCAATGCCAGGCGCCATGTACATCGTTTCAGCCATGTTTTCAATCAAGTCCTGGATGTTGCCATCGATGTTTTCAACCGGTTGAGTCGGCTCACTGAGGAATTTGTCCGGATATGTTACGATTTCCAGTTTAGCCATCGGGTGACCTCTCTCATCTTTATAATAAATCAATCCTTATTTGATTTTGAAATGTCCGGGTTAAGGACAGCTCTTGTCCTTTCTTCATATGAAACCTGTAAAATGTTTACACTGGTTACCATTGCGGAAATGAGCCCCACAAAAATAACAGGGAATATTTGAATGGCATGATTTGCCAAAGTAAAACCGGCGGCATCTTTGGATGAAATCCCGAAAAGTAACAGGGCAAAGACACCCCCTGCCTCCCAAATTCCCCAAAAGCCGGGAACAGAAGGAAGTGCGATAAAGAAACAGATGATGATCATCATCGCTGTAATTTCAATAAACGACAATTCTATTCCCGGGCAGCCCAATGACACCAGATAATATGAAAAAGCTGCAAGACCCCAGATAACCCCAGATAGACCGAAACAGGCAAATATCTTCATAGGATATTTGACCAAAGTAAAACCAGTGGCGAAATTTTCGACGACACTCACCAGGGGGCTGCATATTTTTTTTTGTATCTTCTTTTTAAAGTCAGGTCCGGCAAAAAAAAACATCCCCGGCATCCGTGTGATGAGATCGTTTATCATCTTCCGGGTCTTGTTGAAAGCCACCATGGCTATTCCCACAATAAGCAGAAGAAGCAGTTTGAATGTTCCTTCGCCGACCGCCATCAGTGTTGTTTTATTGAGATGGTACTTGCCAAAAACAATATTAATATTAGGATCTATCTCAATTGTGGCAAGAAGCACCGCAAAAAGAATAATCAGCATGCCGACATCAAACATCCGCTCAGCGCCAACCGTTGCAAGACCGGTGGAAAATGGAATATTTTCCTTTTTTTGTAAAATAACAGGTCTGGCCACTTCTCCCACCCTTCCCGGAAGAATACAATTGATCATAAAACCGATCATCAAAGGGTGAAATGATTGCCAGAAACTTATTTTACCCGCCGATTCAAGTATAATTTTCCAGCGATATGCCCTCAGAGCAAAACTTAATAATATAACCACAACCGCCGGCAATATCCATACATAATTGATAGATGCAAGATAGATGATAAGATCATTAAACGGGACATTTCTAAAAGCCAGATAAAGGGCCAGAATCGAGACCGCCAACCCAAGAATCAATGAAATGCCTATTTTTTTATTCATTTGAGTATCATCATAGATCGGATCCAAATAAAAACCGAAGACTCATACATTAAGAAAGGGTTTTACGTGCCTTTTCAATATCTTTCTTAATCTGGTCAGACAGTTCGGAAATATTCGAAAATTTTTCTTCGTCCCTGATTCGCTGTACAAAATTCACCCGGATATTCTGGCCATATATGTTTTCATTAAAGTCAAGGATATGGACTTCTACCGAAAAGACGTGATCGTCAAAAGTGGGACTATAGCCAATATTGGCAACGCCTTGAAAAACGCCTCCCATACAATCCACGGTAACTGCGTAAACACCGTTTTTTGGGCAAAGCTCGTCGTGAAGGTTAATATTTGCTGTGGGACATCCAAGAAGTTTTCCCCCTCTGTTGCGTCCGGTAGTGACAATCCCCCTAAGCTGATAATAACGACCCAATAGTTTCTGAGCCTCATCTACCTTGCCTTCTTCGACAAGTTCACGTGTTCGAGTACTGCTGATTCTGCCCGGTCCATTCTTTGATGTTTGAATCCAGTCGGCAACAACGACTTCAAATCCTAAATCTTTGGCATAGGTTTGTAAAAGATCTATATCTCCCTCTCGATTTCTACCAAAGGTATAATCTTTACCCACGACAATCGCTTTCATTCCAATTGATTTGAGGAGAATGTCTTGCACAAATGTCTTTGCCGAGATTTCCGCAAATTCTTCTGTGAAAGGTACACAAATCAAAACATCTATACCCGAGTTTTCAATGAGTTCGATTTTTTGCTCATAGAGGGTGATGAGGGGTAAATGTCCGTTTTGCTTCAATACTCGGACAGGGTGGGGTTCAAAGGTCATAACGATGGATGTGCCGTCGATGGTGTCTGCTTTTTCTATTACCTCATGAAAAAGGGCTTGGTGTCCGATGTGGACACCGTCGAAATTCCCGATGGTAATCACGGCATTTTTAAATGGTTTTTCAATCTTATCAATGTGTTTAATGAGTTCCATTCTAATTTTCCCGTTAACGAATATCGACCTTGACAAAAATAAAAAAATCTATATATAAAGTATCCTTTATATTAAATCAATAATGATATTGTTCATGCCGAAGTGGCGGAATTGGTAGACGCGCTAGGTTCAGGGTCTAGTGGGGGTTTCTCCGTGGGAGTTCGAGTCTCCCCTTCGGCACTCTTTAGAACTTAAGATATCGATTGTATTATAGATGTTTTATCGAAAACCTCCAATTGTACCACCGGCTATACCACTGGTGCTATTGGGGGGTTTTATTTTGTACAAAAAGCCTGCTTGCTTATTCCACAGAAATACCTCGTATTCTTCTGAAACTTTTCAAAATCAATGATTAAATTCATTTAGCAAATCTAGAATAATATTAGACAGGAAGGAAAAATGTCAACTCTATCCAAAACCCGATTGAAAAACATGATCAAGAAATATATCCAAGATGTTATTTATGATTTTGAGCTTGAGCAAGTCACAATTGAAAGGCCACTTCGTTCAGGTATGTCAGGTTGAAAGGGCGTCTTGAAGTATCCGGCCAATTTTATAACATCTTGACTTTCAAATTCTCTATTCCAAGAAATGGGAGTTCAACATCATCACAGGGTTTTTCCTTTTGTTAGGGTTGAAACAATAAATTTAGGACCATCTGTTTTTTCGAATAGGTAAGGCAACATGTGAAGGATGTTGCCAAATATGACATAATGTAACAGAAAGACAATTACAAAGGAACGTGAAGTAAGGAATCCTGCTACTGGTGAGGCCTTGATGCGGGAGCCAAGAAAGGCTGTGCCTTTTAATTGTTCGGATAAATTGAGAGAGATGGTAAACAGACAATAAATAGGGCGACCCTTTTGGGTCGCCCAGCAAAGGTTATGAAGATCGGTTGA
>JASFGF010000214.1:0-5383 GCA_050123915.1 Desulfobacterales bacterium
AATCTTTTATGTTTATTACTACACTGCCTTTAACACTGCCTTGAAGAGCGGGGCTTGCGGAAAGTATACCATTCAAGTATATATCAAGAGAAATTCTAGCAGAGTATTTTATCGCATATAGATTCATCTTTTCAACGTAATAATTTTTTGTTGTCCAAAAAACTTCATAATTTTTTATATTATGGCAAATGTATAGACATTGTCAAAGCAGTCGTCTTTGACAGTGAGGGTGAACAGTTTGAGCCCCAAATTTTGGGTCCAAAAGAAATTCGTTTTGTGGTACAAATTTAACGCATCCGATTCATTATTATTACAACAAAATATGGTTTTAGAAGAGTGCCTATTATAGATAGCGAAAAGTGTCATGTTAAAATTTAAGATTTTTCCAAAAAATTAAAAAATTAGTCTTGATTTCCAGCAAAACAGGGTTTTTAATGAAAAATTATGGTCTACTTTTAAAATTTATTTGTGCGATTTTCATTGGGGTTTTTGGCGCTGTATTATTGGTGATGTTTTTTACCGGTTTAATGACTGTTGGTTCCATTGAAAGGCTTTTACCGTTTATCATCGGGTTTAATGCCGCTTTGACAGGATATAATTTGATCTGTCGGATAAAAGACCGTATAAAATATAAGCGGCTATGGAGTTTAATATCCGGGATTATTTTGGTTGTCGGTGTCACTTTGATTTTAAACATTGCATTTTATTATCTTACTGGTGGTTACATTGTTTATATGGCCGACTTTTTATTTATAGCTTCTATCGGCGCTGTTTTCAGTTGGCTGGGCGCGGTCCTTGCCATAAATTATTTTAAGCTGGACATCAAGAATAATTGATCAAAAATGGATATTGAGTTACGGGTCATATATAATTTTTTAACCACTTAAAAGGAATAGGGAGGTTGGTTATGAAAAAATGCCTGTTTCCGGTAATACTTTTATCACTGGGATTGGTCTTTCTCTTTGTGGGTTCGGGTGCCTGTAGTACTTCTGCAACCATTTCAGCAACCGAATACAAGGCCGGTGACATGGTGACCATAGAAGGAACCATCAATCCCGGCCAAGACCTTTTCATTGCGATTTCGTCTCAAAAAACCTTTGCACCCAAAGACACAAAAGGTGTCCATGAGGTCAAAACATTTAAAAAGGATGAAAAGACAATTGGGTTTGCCGAAGATACGTCGATACCCGCCCTTTATTACATGCTGACTACAAACCCGGAAAAATTCGGTGCGATCACCAAAAAGAAATTCGGCGGACCTTCCTTTTTTACCCAGAAAGGTAAAAGAGGCCTTTATGAAACCACTTGGTTCAAATTGTCGAAGTTTGATGTACTTGACGCTGAAGCAAAAGCGTCGCTGGCCACCATCAAAACAGAACAGGAATGGAATTTTTACAAATACGCCCACGAAAGCAGCTATGGCATCAACACCATCGTCAAAGAAAGCACCAATGTGGGAAAAGTTACCATTTTTGCCAGAAGTGTATTAGGCGATTACTCTACCAGCAAAAATTACTGGGATAAAGGGACCTCCATCGAGTTGGACAAAACCACCGGAAAATTCAAGGCTACTTTTAAATCCTTTCGACACACACCGCCGGACACAACATTTGACGTCTATGTCAACGGTGAAAAAGCAGGCAGTTACAATGTGAAGGCCAATGGCTTCTGGCTGAAATTGGGCGGACGCTATATGCATCCCATCTGGATCATTATCGGTGCAATTATTGTGGGCACCTATTTTTCCATGATCGGTGCGGCCGGAGGTATGCTCATGGCGGCCTTCCAAGTCATGGTGGTGCAAACCGCCGGCCCTGTGGGAATCAATGCTGCCAATGTCCTCCGCCCCTCAAATATGGCGTTGACGCTGTTTTCTCCCTTAGGTTCCTTTTACCGGTATGCGGTCAAAGAAAGGCGTGTGGCTTGGCCGGTAGGGATTTCATTTGGCGTGGGCATTTTTATCGGTTCCATTTGGTTGGGAAAATATGCCACCAAATATCTGCCCATGAAAACCTATAAAGAATGGCTGGCCATTCTGGTGGTGATCATGGGTATCAGAACCCTCTACGAACTCACGCCCAAGGTCATGGAAAAACGTAAAAACATCAAAGCCATGGTGAAAAAATTCAACGAGGCGGTGGCCAAAGCCAAAGCCGAAGGCACAGCTGTCGAGATGGGCAGAATCGAACCGGTTAAAACCGGAATGACCGATTACCGTTTCAAATTCTGGGGCGAAGAGTTTACCATCAACCCCCTGATGTTCGGTCTTTTGGGTGTCGGCATCGGTGTGGTTTCCAGAAGTTTCGGCATCGGCGGCGGATTTTTGCTGGTGCCGGCCATGACCACCCTGGGTGCCCTGCCCATGTATGTTGCGGTACCTATTTCATTGATCGGGACCTGTTTCAGCAGTATCGGATCTTTTATAGGATATCTTTTAAATGACTACTATCCGGATATGTGGCTGATGATTTCAATTATCATCGGCGGATTTGTGGGCGGCATGCTGGGAAGCCGAGCCCAGAAACTCTTCAGCGAAAAGACGCTGAAGATCGTTCTGGCACTTACGCTGTTCTTTCTGTTCTTCCGTTTTTTCAAGATCGAAATCTGGATATAACCGCATATTCTATATAAGGTTGGCCGGTTTTCCCGTTTGCCCGTTTGCCGGTTATCAATTTCTGGCGAACGGGCATAACGGGCTAACGGGTCAACCTCTTTTATTTTTTACTTACTATGGAAGATGTTTTTGACATCGTATGGCTGAAAATACTGACGCTTATCCACGCCTTCGTTAAAGGCCTCGATGTTATATTTACCCCCCTGAATCCCCTGGGACCGGCGGTGGTGATACTGGTGATCGTTTTGTTGACGGTTGTATCCACCAAGTTGTTAAGCAACATCTACAAAACAAAACGATACCTCAAACTTAAAAAAGAGTTTCAATACTGGTACAATCTCCGGAATGAAGCACTTACCTGCAAAGACCCTGACAAAGGCAAGGCCCTTGCCAAAAATATTGACCAGGCCCAACTCAATAAAGTTTATTACGACTACTTTTTCGAGGGTTTTTTAAACAGTATACCGACAAAATACCTGCCCATTCTCATCATGCTGGCATATGTCAACGAGACGTTTAAGCCGGACAAACTGCTTGAAAATTTCGGGCGGGATTACATTTTTAGATTTGCCGATTTGAACGGAAACGTCATTAAAATCGGTGCGGTTTTCTGGTTTGTTATCTCCATACTGCTGGTTTATCTGGCATGGTTTGTCATCGGAAATTTATATTCTAAATTCTCGAATCCAAATAAAACGTAAAAGAATAAAACGTCTTATTACGAAAACACGAAAAAACCTTATATTTTTTACAGTTTCGTTTTTTTTAAAAAAAGTTTGTTTTAAAAGAGTTTCAGAAATGATTGTATGTCATTTATGTTTCGATTTTACTTAGTTTCCATTCTCGGTGCTTGTGCAATGCTTTTCTTCGGTTGCCATATGACACCTCCTGATAAGTCCACCTGTGTTTCGTGTCACCAGGGCCTTGAACCGGCATCCGCCACCCACCCGATTTGCATTGACTGCCACGGCGGCGATTCAAAATCAGAAGATAAGGAAGCTTCTCACAAAACCATGCTCGGCCCTAAAAACCCGTCGGATCCAAAATTCTGGGAACAAACCTGCGGTAAATGTCATCCCTATCAATTGCAACGGGTGCAATCCAATATCATGATCACCAATACCGGCATGATCAAAAACATCCAGAAGACCTGGGAAGGAGAGGACGGCAGGCATTACAGCACACGGGCGGAAAAGGTCTTTTCCGAAAATGGCCGACCGCTTGAATTAAAAGATGTCTCTCAGTTGAATCACCTTTCCGGAGAACTGTACAGCAAATTTTGTTCCCGTTGCCACGTGGGTCGGGAGGATCATCAAAAATATGCTGCCAGCCACGGCTCCGGGTGTGCAGCATGCCATTTCCCATACAACGACACCGCCTTTTACCAGGGGAATGATCTTACCGTCAAAGACAAGCGGCCTTATTCGGCAGACCATCGATTGGCAGCCCTTCCCGGAAATGAGGTCTGTTTGCGCTGTCACAACCGCAGCGGCCGTATGGCACTTACTTATCAGGGACTTCATGACGGAAATAATGGTTTGGTGCCGACTCGAAACGGCCTGCCGGGTCCTAAAATGATCAGCGGCGCTCGTAATCTTACATATATTACGGAGGATATTCATTTTGCCGGAGGGATGGACTGTATTGACTGTCATACGTCCAGAGACATTATGGGTGACGGTTATGCTTATGAAAACATGTACCGCCAGACAGAGATCCGCTGTGAGGACTGCCATGGCACCGGAAAAAAGCACCCTGATTTTAAAGAAATTACCCGTGAAAACGATGAAGCTGTGCGGGAATCAAAAAGCTACTCAATTCAAATGCAGTCCGGTATGAAAATGATCATCACCGGTAAAGGGAGAAAATATTCCAATGTGTTTTTCGAATCCGGCAATGTCTATGTGTTGGGCAAACGGACCGGGAAATTGCATCAAAGCCCGGTGATTACCGGGACACCGGAACACACCATCGCCGGTCATGAGCGAATGGAGTGTTATACATGCCACTCCCGGGCCGTACCCCAGTGTTTTGGCTGTCACACCCGGTATGATCAGACCCAATTGGGTAAAGATTATATAAAGGATCGTGAAACAAAAGGAAAGTTCAGTGAAACCGAGGACTGGCGAACGCTTTATCCATTTCCACTGGCTCTCAACCAGCGCGGCAGGATTTCTCCGGTAACACCAGGGTGTCAGACCTTTGTGACGGTGGTCGATGAACATGGTCGGACAATCAAAAAGGAATATGTGGCAAAGTTTAACGGAAAGAAACGGTTGCGCTTTGCACCGTTTTATTCTCACAATACCGGTAAATCCGCCGTCGAATGTTCTGAATGCCATGCAAATCCGATGTTTTTAGGTTTTGGACAGCATGTGGTCAACGGGACCAGCATCCAGGCCACCATGCTCTGCGAAAAATCAAAAGAAAAACCGATGGATGGATTTTTAAAGATGAAAAACGGAAATGTGAGTGCATTTTCCGCCATTGTCCGCAAAAATTCCCGGCCGCTGAAGGGTTCGGAAATTAAAAGGGTTCTGGCAGTGAACCAATGTCTTGTGTGCCATAGTGATCCCAAAGATCCGATTTATCAAAAGCCACTCGATGAAACCATGCTCAACATTTGCCTCAACCGATCCGGTCAATTAGACCTTGAGTTGCCGGGAGTACAAAAAATTACAAAGGTTCAGCGCATCGTACCTGAACGAAAAAAAGTCCGGCTTAAAATCGAGGATATCCCAGCTTCAACATACAATGTCATTTTCGATC
>JASFGF010000215.1:0-5369 GCA_050123915.1 Desulfobacterales bacterium
GTTTCATGGTGACTGCCCGATCAAAAACCGTCTCGATATCCAGTTTCTGAGCCCGAGCGATCATCTCCTGGGTTGCAGGATCAATAGAGGCCGCAATCGGATCTGCCATCTTTTTCGGCTTGTCGGCCTTTACTTTTTTCTCTTCTGCCATTAGAGGTTCCTCCTCGTATTTTTTTTATTCTTGCGATGATTGACTCAGATAATAGCTTACAGATTGTGTTTAAGCATCCTTCTGAGCGAAATCTTTTGCTTTTTTATGCGACGCGTTTGTGTATTCTGTTCAGCCGTTCCAGCATTTTATCCAGCTTCGTTTTCTGCTGGGCTGCCGGCGTCAGAGACACTTCAGCAGGCGCAGCCTTGTGCTTGGCCGAAAGCGCTTCACGTTCTTTTGCGCGCTTCTCTCGGATCGCTTCCTCTTCAGCCGCTTTCTTTGCTCTGGCTTCGGCCTCGGCTTTGGCCTTGGCTTCTGCTTCGGCTTTGGCTTTGGCTTCTGCGTCTGCTTTGGCCTTGGCTTCTGCGTCTGCCTTGGCTTTGGCCTCTTGTTCGGCTTTGGCTTTCGCATCCGCCTCTGCCTTTGCTTTGGCCTCTTGTTCGGCTTTGGCCTTGGCTTCTGCCTCGGCTTTGGCTTTGGCTTCTTGTTCGGCTTTATCTACAACTTCTTCCTTTTTTGGCGGCGCTGCTTTTGCGGCAGCTTTTTTCGCAGGTGCCGCCTTCTTTGCAGGTGCCGCCTTCTTTGCGGGTGCCGCCTTCTTTGCAGGTGCCGCTTTCTTTGGCGCTTCACCTTCTATGGTCAGATCCGGCTCCGGTGCAAGGGAAGCGAAATCAATATCCACGTCATCAAGTTGCTTATTTAAGGGCGCAACATCCATGGCGCTACCGCCGTCAATCCCAAGATCGATAAATGCCTGGGTAAGCCGTATGGCTTCCGGATGACGCATAATCAGGACACTGGCACCCGACATCAGATAAATGACGGCACCTACGGCTTCCATAAGAATTCCACGTCGTTCCGGATCGCCCAATATCGGCGCTTCATCAACCGTCTGCTTGGCTTCCTTGCACTTCCAGATCTCGTTGGCCAGATTATTGATCATCGGTAATTGAAGCTTGTCGTCACCCTGGGTCAGGGCTGCCATGTTGAGTCTTTCCATGACGGAATACGTATATTCCAGTCCGTAACCCAGACCACCGGTGGTAGGATCGACGATCAACCGTTCCATCGGCATCCCTAAGTTTTCGAGAAGGATGTTGACTTGTTTGGCGAGGTTAATATCGATGGGTGAGGATGCAATCAGGGTATGACCATATCCCATGGCACTGGCCCCGATTCCCTTGTGGTTCTTATCCTCAACAGGCCCAAGAACCAGATTTGAGCCATGGGTCTCTTCTGAAATCTTCTTTAAGACCTCTTCATCTTTCTCAATGTTGCTGGTCCCCCAGACAATTAGCGGTACGTCGATGGCGTCAAGGACTTTTTTTACCGTGGCTGCTGCATCCTCAGGACTGGCGTTCAGACCGTTCGGATCGGTACTTTTGAGTTGCAACACGATCAGCTTGGCCCCGAATTCATCAACACATTTTTTGGCCCATGCAGCCGGATCTGAAAGAACATCCTTAAAATGGCTTAACGCAGCTTCCGGCCATTCATCCGGCTCCATGTCCCAAACTTCCATTGCAATAACCGGCTTGTTCGGCATATCCCCTTCAAAACTGTAAAAAGGATAGCATGCCTGACCACCGATGGTAACGGCGTTATTGCCTTTACCCAAAGTGATTTCTTTTATGTTACCGGTATATGATTCTTTGTATATTTCCAAACCCAATGTTACCTCCTTTACGTGACAATAAGATTAGTGTTTGAGGTGTATTACATGGTAACCCAGTCAATCGGTTCACCAGAGGCAGAAAAATATTCACCCCTGGCCTTTAAAAAAATTCAGCCCCCCTTTCATGATATGAATTTTATTATAACGTTATCTACGTCGGTAGATTTATAGCCGGAAATTCCAAAAATAGACCCAGAATTTCTCGTTCATTATCATCAAATATATTTCTAATAATAAAAAGGGATTACAGAACAAACTGTAAACGAAGATCATCTTTAAAACATGCCAAATATGACCTTTTATATTGGGATGAATTATTTGTCAATAGATGAGTCAAAATTAAGGTAATTATTGATGAAACTAAATGGGGGTTAGGGAGTGTTTTGCTAACGAATTTGTCAACGGACTGGATCGCCTTTTTGAAAATAACCGACTGTTAAACGCATAGCATTCAAAATAAAGAAAACTTAGGGGCTTCGCCCCAATGGGTCTCCGGCCTCACTTTCAGCCTCTCCGAGCTGTAGGCTCTACGAGCCGGAAGCCGTAGGGCTTACAAGCCGAAAAGTATCGCCTGCGTCCCAAAGAGAATGTTGGAAGAGTATAATACTGGCATGATGGTTTTAAGGAATTCTATCTCATTTAAAATCGATTTTTCCTTTTTATACCCAATATTCCACCATTCCAACATTCCGGCGAAGATCTCAAGCATGACATTATAAAATGTATTTAAATACAGTAAGTTGTATAATTTCCGAAACGTTCAATTACACATTGCCCTTCATTGGTTATCATTTCAATTCGTCAAACATACAGGTCAATTCAACCACTTCTCCATCATAAAGGGTTTTGGTTTTATAGGGCAGGTTTTTGAACAGCTTTATCATACCCTGATTTCTGGGTAATGTGTATGCCATCAGGCCGGAAATTCCGTTTTCTCTGGCAGCCTCTGATATTTTTTTCATGATGATCTTGCCCAATCCTTTCCCCTGCCATTCTTTGCTCACTGAAAAAGCGATCTCTGCGATGTTTTTGGCAGGGTCGAGAAGATATTCTCCCACAGCCACGACTTTTCCAAATCCGAATTCCCCGACCACAGCTAAAATCGTCAAATTTTTAACGTAGTCTATTTGAAACATACTCTCCACATCGCCACGAACAAAACGGGTTCTTGCCTGAAAAAATCTTGAATATATATCATCTTTATCCTGCGTATAAAAATGCTCTTGTATCCTTCTTTCATCCACTGGTTTGGCCGGCCTTATGGTAATCAGCTCACCATCTATTTCCCTTGTCTCCTCCAACTTTATCGGGTAAATACCCTGCACCGATTCCGATAGCGTCCGCTCTGCACCAAGCAACCCCATTTTTCTGGCCTCAAAAAAAAGTTCCTCCCGAAAATCAGGATGGGCAATACTGATCATCGCCATGGCACGCTCCTGAAGACTCTTGCCAAAGAGATTGACAGCCCCGTATTCAGTGACCACATCTTGAACATCACCCCTTGGTACAACAATAGCGGTATCATTGAGCATCGGAACAATCCGGCTCTTTTTACCATCGACGGTGGTTGATGTGAGCATAAGAATTGATTTGCCGTTTTCAGACATGGACGCGCCTCGAATAAAGTCGAGCATACCGGTTATACCGGAAAAGTGGTTGTAGGAAAGCGCATCCGCAGCAACCTGCCCGGTGAGATCCATGGCCATGGGTACATTCATGGCCACCATTTTTTTGTGTTGTGAAATAACGCCCGGATCATTGACGTAATCCGACGGATAAAATTCAATAGCCGGATTATCATCAAGAAATTCATAAAGATTTTTTGACCCGATGGCACAACTTGCCACCAGTTTTCCTTCATTAAATCCTTTTTTCCGGTTCGTGATCACTCCCATTGAAACAAGACGCATGATATCCGTGGTCACGTACTGGGCGTGGACGCCAAGATCATTCTTATCGGAAAGTGCAAGTAGGGTGGCCTGCGGTGTTGTGCCTGGGCTGATCTGGATGGTTGAACCATCGTCAACAAGCCGGGCAATCAGCCGGCCGATATGATTGGCGGCATCGAGTTCCGGAAGTTCATCAATGGTCAAAAGTTCTTCTTCATATTCGACAATGGCATTCACGTCATTAACATGGATGAAGCTACGACCCAGCACTCTGGGCATCCTGGAATTTACCTGGGCAATGACAAAGTCGGCGGAAAGTGCCGCCGCCAGTGTGATATCAACGGAAATCCCCAGACTCATCCATCCGAAGTCATCCGGCGATGATACCTGAATGAGGGCTACATGGATCGGAAGACGACGGGATTTAAAAAGGCGGGGCACCGCCGAAAGATTGATTGGCGTAATAAATCGTTTGTTTCTTGCCAGGCTTTCCGGTTTTGCCGATCCCAGATAAAATGAGCGGATATTAAAGCTTTGGTCTTTGGTTTTATTCGCGATCAGTGTCAAAGGGGTACTTTCCAGGCTCAACAAACGGACGATTTCGATATCTGTAAACGTATCCGCCGCTTCTGCGAGTTTTTTGACCAGATATTGGGGTTCTCCACAGGATGAACCGATAAAGACCCTCTGACCCGCCTTTATCTGTCCGATCGCTTCTTGTGCAGAGCATCTTTTTTCAACATAATTGTCAGCCCAATAGGTTGATACGGCCATGGTGCCTCCTTTGTACCGTTTATTGAGAAAATGATGCGTTTAAAGGAAAAGCGGTATGAATCACAGTTTAAGAAAAACCTAAAAGCACTTTGGTTTTTCTGCTGCCGGCAAAATAGTAAATTAGAGACATCTGGTCAGACCTGATAAATAACGTGTATGTTAAATGTATTTATTAACTTATCGAGTATTTATTATCAAGAAAAAGATGACATGTTTTTGCGGCGAACAATAGGGAATCAAACAATCATAACGATGCGTTATGTGTTGAAAATCATGTGGCGGGAGAGGATTATCTTAAACTTCGGGCCTTGTTGTGTATTTCTCGATAAACATATCCAGGTGGGCCAACTGGTGCGAATTTACGTCGCCGAATTGAACACTCAGTTGCCTCATTTCAAAAGTACTGAAAGGGACAAAATTATTTACATGGATATCTGAAATTTTTTTACACGGTATACCTTTTAAAATAAATCCATAACCGCTTAAAAATATGTCAACCTCAGTCGGTTCATGGATTTGCTCTGCATCGTTAATGTACATAAAGGCAAGGCCGCCTTTACTGATATTTTTAATCTGGCCCAGTTTTGATGAGCCATTTTTAAGCAGAGCATATACGCCTTGCTGAACCTGAAACCGTTCATGGAATCTTCGTTCAATGACTTTCTCGCTATTTATCATTTTTGCCTCCCTAACATAATTAGTGTCCATCCATAAATGGCTATTTTTGTCCTGCTCGGCGTTCTCCGCGGGTTTCCGGCTGCGGTGTACAGACGTACGCCTTCCTGTCCCGCTATGCGGGGACCGCAAACCCTTGTGCGGCCTTGCGACTTCGCCAAGGCTTCGACGGCACAAGTGATCAGAACAAAAATTGCTCATTTCT
>JASFGF010000216.1:0-5368 GCA_050123915.1 Desulfobacterales bacterium
CCTGACTCTGGCCTTTTCAGGGATGGTCTGGGGTTCTGCGGCAATATTTCTATTTCCTTCAGATTCTATAGGACATCAAGTATTTATTGCTTTTGTACTTGGCGGCATGGTGGCCGGTTCAGTGGGTGCATTTTCTGTTGTTGTTACCGCTTTCTATGCTTACAGCATTCCTGCCTTACTCCCCATTGTCATCGTGTTTTTCAATGTTAACGATGAAATTCATATTGCAATGGGTTTTATGCTTTTCCTTTTCTGGCTGATAATGCTTTTAACGGCAAAGAGTCTCCACAAGACCGTCGTTACATCTCTAAGCCTAAAGCATGAAAATATTGATTTAGTTTCCGGGCTTCAGGCTGAAATTGAAGAACGCAGAAAAATCGAAAAAGAACTCTTAAGGCAACATGAAGAAATCGAAGGCATCGTTGAAGCACGTACGAGAGAATTAAAAGACATCAATCAAAAACTCATTGACGAGATTGAGGTTCGAAAAAATACCGAGAATGCATTCCGGGCGAGCGAAGAACGGTATCGGCTTCTTGCCAATAATGTAACGGATGTCATTTGGACCAGAGATTTGAATTTGAACTTGACTTACATCAGCCCCTCCATACTGAATCAGCAAGGCTATAGTGTAGAGGAGGTAAAGGATAGAACGCTGGAAGAAGGTTTGACACCTGATTCACTCAATCTTGTACGCAAAGTTTTTGAAGAGGAGCTGGAGATCGAAAGGAACCAAAAAGCGGATTCGTCACGGTCTCGAACCATTGAGGTCGAGGTCAAGTGTAAAGACGGCTCCACAAAATGGACAGAGGCTACAATGTCTTTCTTGAGAGACCAGGATGGCACGTCCATTGGTATTATCGGCGTCACGCGTGACATCTCAGAAAGAAAGCAAGCGGAAGAAGCCCTAAGGGATAGTGAGGAGAAATATAAAAACTTGGTGGAAAACATCAAAGAGGTTATATACACCTTAGACGAAAATGGTGTCATAACTTACATCAGCCCTGCAGTAAATACGATCTTGGATTATGATTCTTCAGAAATCATCGGCAGACCCTTCTCCGAATTTGTTTACAGCGAAGACCTTCCGTATCAAAAGGAATGTTTTGAGAGGGTCCTTTCAGATCCCATTGGACAGGAAGAATGTAGACTTCTCAGCAAATCCGGAGAAGTTCGCTGGGTTCAAATATCCAATATGCCAATCTTGGAAGAAAATCAAACGGTTGGGTTGCAAGGTGTTCTTTCGGATATCACCGAATCCAAACACCTTCAATTCCAACTACAACAAGCACGTAAAATGGAATCCTTTGGGACATTGGCCGGGGGAATCGCTCATGATTTCAACAACATTCTCGGGATCATTATCGGCAATACGGAATTGGCCATGGATGATGTTCCAAAATGGAATCCGGCTTATTTGAGTCTTGAGGAGATCCTAGAAGCCAGCCTGCGTGCAAGTGATGTTGTCCGTCAACTTCTCAGTTTTACACGTCGAACAAATATGGAGAAAAAACCTATAAATATCGGCCAAACTATACAAGAATCACTGAAATTGTTGCGGTCATCTATTCCCACAAGTATTGAAATACGCCAAAATATTCCCAAAGACATTGATACAATTCTGGCGAATCCCACACAAATCAATCAAATTATAATCAATCTTTCTACAAATGCGCATCATGCCATGCCTAAGGGTGGCATGCTTGAAATTGGTCTTAAGAATGTAGACCTCGATGAAGATAATGCAGCTCAATATCCGGATATAAGCCCGGGTCGATACGTAAATCTGAGGGTAAGCGACACAGGGCATGGTATTTCCGCAAAGATTATGGATCGAATCTTTGATCCCTATTTCACAACAAAGGAAATGGGGAAGGGTACGGGAATGGGACTGTCTGTGGTTCACGGCATTGTCAAAAGCCACGACGGCGCAATTTCAGTAAAAAGCGAACACGGACAAGGAACCACCTTTAGTATATTATTCCCTGTGGTTGAAACACAGGCAGCAATAGAAACTGAAACCGATGAAGAACTTCCCACAGGAAATGAAAGAATACTGTTTGTTGATGATGAGAAATCAATCCTTTCTGCCGGACGGAATCGGCTGGAACGACTGGGTTATAAAGTTGAGATCAGACTCGACCCTGTCGAGGCCCTGGAATTATTTAGTGCCAATCCCGATCAATTTGACCTGGTGATTACCGATATGACCATGCCAAAGATGACCGGAGACCATCTGGTGCAAGAAATTCTGAAAATTCGACAGGATATGCCGATTATTTTAAGCACCGGCTTCAATGAAAAAATTGATGAAGAAAAAGCTATGCAGATTGGAATTCGTCAATACATCGAGAAACCGTTTAACAGGCGCATTTTGGCCAAGGCGGTTCGGGAGGTGCTGGATGAGAGATGATGCCAGTCCAAAAGACAAATGGATACGCTTGTTTTAAATGAAACATTATGGAATCGTTATACCTGATTGAACAGGAGACTCACATTCTTTAAATCCTCAGAAGAAAGCTCAAAACCAAAGATGCCAAGGTCTTCTTTCATGTGCTGCTCAGACGTTGTTCCGGTAAGCGGCACAATACCGGAATGACTGAGATATCGAAAAAAGATTTGCGCTTCAGTCTTTTGATATGTCTTGGCAATGGTTCGAACGGTATTGCTGGCCAGAATATGGGGATTTGCAGTGAGGGTCCAAAAGCTCTGGTAAATAATGCCATGATCAGAGCACCAGCGACGCAAGTTAGCATCGTATCCTGTTTCCCGATAAAATCGATTTTGTACAACTGCCGGCTTCACGTCGGCATCGGCATAGAGCGACCGAATCACTTCCGTATGGTAACAGTTGCTGATTCCCAACTGACGAGCGCCGCCTGTCTTGTAAATTTTTTCCATTGCGCCCCACGCCTTCATCAAAAGCGTGTGGGGTGCCATTGGTGAATGAAGTACCAGAGAATCTACGTATTCTGTTTGCAGGTTTTTTTTCGATGTCTCAAAGGATTGGGCGACCTGCAACTCAACAGGGGAATTCTGATCGTATGGCACTTGTCTCGGATCCTGACCGGAAAGCGGGGTAAATTTGGTTTGCAGGAACAAGGCCTCACGTTCGATTCCATGGTCTTTTAGCCTCTGAAGCGCTGTTCCTACCAGATCCTCATTATAGTGTTTTGGTTGACCGGCGGTATCAATGCCCCTAAACCCTGCCCGGATGGCTTTCACAACCAGGTCTGCCGTGCGCTCCTTTTTCCAGGCCGTGCCGTAAATAATCCGTGGCATTTTTACGCCGGCAGAAGTTGTTAACCATTTCTGATCGACCATTGTTAAACCTCCTATAATTGCCTTACGATGTTACACCAACGATGAATCACGGTGCCGTGCATACCGACGAGATGTAACGTCCTGCCAGTTGAACCAACATGACAGAACAAATGTCAAAAGACCCAGAATTAAAACGGCCGCGTCCACTGCCAAGGGGTCCCATGTAAACCCTGTTAGTTTATCTACATAGTACTTGACATAGGAATTTGGCAAGTCTGTTTCTCCGAGTTTACGCTTGACCTCCCAATGCCAATCCGTACAGGGGCAGTAGCCCCAACCGTAACATATTCCTAAACCAAACCAGGACAAAATCGTTAGGCTGGTCAATATTAAATGTATGCGTCGGGTACGTTTCCACGCCCAACCAATTAAATTAAAGAGAACCCAACTGCCATGGAAACCGTTGAAGAAATAATCAAGGATCGTGTACATTCAAATCCTCTGCCACATCCTTTAATGATTTATTATGTTTGCAGATAAAGTCCCAAATGCTTTTCGAGTGATTTTGGATCGAAGAACTGTCCACCCACATTGTGATCGATGATCCATCTTATTTTGACGGGCGTGTGGATTTCCGTTTTCATTGGATTGTCTAATGTAAATTTCAATTCAACGGTATCATTTCTAGAAATATAATGTGGCTCAAGACTGGCAAATCGGATGCCGCCCAAGGAAATATCTTCAATGTTTATTTTTCCTTTTTCATTTTTTCCCTGGATAAAGTATTCACCATGGAGCCGGACTTTCTTGCGGTGATGCTTTCGAAATTCCAAGGTAAGTGGAAAAACTTCGCCGCATCGGCATTTGGCTTTCAGTTTTTTATGCGTATCCTTGAAATCCGTCACATCTATATTTTTCTTCAATCCGCATTTGGGGCAGATTATCGTTGCTTGATTGGCATCGTCCACGTAAACTTTTTTCATAAGTTATCCTCATCTATTCAAGGTTTGATCCTATTCCTAATCCCGAAGGAGAAAAATGAAATACCTGATGTAAATACCGTTGTTGGATGTGCGTTTGTCATTGCATAACACTATGTTTCGGACTGATGTTTAGATTGATTTAATATGTCGGCGATGGATTCGCCCCAGTTTAAACTGCCGTCAAGAAGTGCCTTTTTAAATCCTGATATGGTTGCCACATGAAATTTGGTGCCGGCCGAAGATGTTGCAAACTGAATATATTTTTCAAGTTCCGCATTCGTTAAATCCTGGTAGGTATACAGGGTAAAAAGAAGGGTTTGTGATCTCATCGCCGCCTCGAGTTGAGGACGCGTTTTTTCTAATTGTTCGGCAATAAGCTCAAGGGGTCCCTGTTGCTCCTGCGGCAGTGATTTAACAACAGCAAAGGCCACTGCAAGCTGAGCGTTCATCGTGATTTCAACATTTGTTTCCGTTGCTTTAACGGCGGCGTCCAATCTTCGTAAAATATCCAAACGGTTTGCCGGCGGTGGTGTCTTTTGTAATTGAGCCGCAAATTTCTGGACTTCAGACAGGGTATCCGGTGTTGATGCCGTTTCCTCAAGACGGGTACATTTTTTCCCAAGTGGCGAATCAAGCCATTTTAGAGTCTTGTTAATATCTTTGACGGTCATGGATTCTGTCATTTCTTTTATTATGATCTTTTTAAAACGTTCTGTTGCAAACGCTTGAGGTACGGAACCGCTGATCGCAGATTTCGTATGTCGGGGTAGCTGATTGATGCGATCATCTTCTTCAAATGCTTTTTCGATGCCGGCCTGGATTAAAAGCGGTAGTTGTTTGATCTGTTTGTCCATGCCCGACTTAAGGTATAGGGATTGTATAAGTTCGTTTTGATTTTGTGCGTGGACAGTGATGGGCAGCATAAACAGAAAAATCAAAAATAAAATTGTTTTAGCTTTCATCATATTTCCTTTGTTTTATGATTTTGATTGACCGCCGATAAATATTTCCAATTGACAGTATCTGGTTGTGGGAATAAACGCCACAGGCCAAAACAAAAACATGCAACAAGCGTACCAGAAATCAACCAATTGATATTGCAGCCATTTAATTTTTTAAAA
>JASFGF010000217.1:0-5352 GCA_050123915.1 Desulfobacterales bacterium
TTCAAGAATAGCCGGGTTTCAGCCGATGCGACATCATCTTTTGCTTTCGGACGATAGGGTGACGGCAAATCATACTCATCAATTAGATCTTTATCTGTCATGATCGCCAGCCTCTCGACCAGATTTTTCAGCTCCCTGACATTTCCGGGCCATGAATATTTTGATAGAAGATCAAGAACATTCTGGGTGACCACCTTTTTCTTGCTCCGATTTTGTTTGGCACATTCATCGAAAAAAATTTCCATAAGCTGGGGAATGTCTTCGACACGGTTTCTTAAGGGTGGAACTTCAATGGGTATGACATTCAACCTGTAGTAGATATCTTCTCTGAAAGTGCCCTTTTCAATTTCTTTTTCAAGGTCCTTATTACTGGATGCGATGACCCGCACATCGATACTTAATGTTCTGCTTCCCCCAACCCTTTGGAATTGGTGTTCCTGCAGAACTCGAAGTATCTTAGACTGAGACTTCAAGCTCATATCGCCGATTTCATCCAGAAAAATGGTGCCTTTATTCGCCAATTCGAATTTCCCTATTTTTTTCATACTCGATTCGGCAAAAGCACCCTTTTCTTGCCCGAACAGTTCACTTTCAATGAGCTCTTCGGGAATAGAAGCGCAGTGAAAGTCTATCAGCGGATAATCCACTCTTGAGCTGAGTTGGTGGATGGTGCGTGCAACCAGCTCTTTTCCTGTGCCATTCTCTCCGGTAATCAGTACCCATGCCTCTGTAGGAGCTGCTATGGCAATCTGTTTTTTCAGTTCTTGAATTAAAGGGCTGTTTCCGGTGATAGAGTGTTTTTCTAAAGTTTTTTTACGCAAATATTTATTTTCTTCTTCAAGCCTCCTGAAATTCAGTGCATTGTTAATTGCTACAATAATTTTATCAATTGAAAGCGGTTTTTCGATCAAGTCGAATGCACCGAGTTTTGTGGCCTTTACAGCAGTTTCTATGGTCCCGTGCCCGGATATGATGATGACCTGAATGTGGGGATTGTCTTTCTTTATTTCCTTTAATGTTTCGATACCATCGATGCCCGGCATCCAGATATCGAGCAATACAAGATCCGGCGATTCGGTATCAACGATTTTTAATGCCTCATATCCATTGGCAGCAGTTGTGACCTCAAAACCTTCATCTGAAAGGAGTCCGCCTAAAGACTGAAGTATGGAAGGTTCATCATCTACAATTAAAATAGAAGGATACATATTATAAACTCCTTTTATCCAAAACGAATTAACCTCGATTCAACATATTTTCAATTCGTTCTTTATCTACACCGGTAGTTCGATAACAAATTTAGCGCCCTTAGGTTTATTGTCCTGAACGCGTATCATGCCGTTATGATCGGCGATAATGGTGCTTACAATGGTAAGCCCTAAACCCATACCGGTCTTTTTGGTCGAAAAATAGGGTTCAAAAAGACGCGTTTTACCTTCATCGGAAATACCCACCCCATCATCAGCAATCTCTATTCGTACGATCTTAAGAATTGGATCATGAGCCAAAGATATCACTATACAACCTTCATTCCTTATGGAACCGATGGCATTGTCCACAAGATTAATCATCGCCTGCTTTATCTGCTGCCGATCTAAATCAAGAACAGGAATATCATCTGTAACATTAAACTCAAAATTAATTCGAGGATGTCCTTCCTTATACAATGCAAGGGTTTCTTCAATGATGGGCGGCAAATCATCGGGTTTCGGATTTGCTGTGGGGAATCTTGCAAAGGAAGAAAACTCGTCCACAAGATTTCGAATCAGTTCAACATGATCGGTAATGGTTTGGGTGCACTCATCAAAAACAGGTTCTTTGATGTGATCAGAATATTTTCGTTTAAGACGTTGGGCCGAAAGCCCAATAGGGGTTAATGGATTTTTGACTTCATGCGCAATTCGCCGGGCAACTTCACGCCAGGCAGCCATACGCTGAGCCTTCTCGAGTTCTGTCAGATCATCAAATACCATAACCATGCCCATATGCTGACCAGCATCGTCTTTCAGGGCATTTATATGCATGATAAAACTCATCGGCCTTCCATCTATGGCCAGCTTTAATGGCAATTCTGCGGCATCATTCCGTGATGATTTTAGATTCTCCATGACGTCTTCTGCAAGTTCTAAAAGTTGTCCATCAAGAAGATTTTTATAGCTTTTCTGAAGGATATGTTCCGATTTAAGGTTCAGCATTTTTTCAGCCGATTTGTTCATGGTGGTAATAAATCCACCGGCATCGAGTGTGATGACACCGGCAGAAACATTTTTCAAAACAATTTCCATGTATTGTCTTCTTTTTTCTATTTCAACATTCTGTTCTCGAAGCAAACGAGCAGAAAGCTCAAGTTGATCCCTTCCAATACGCAAATCCCTCGTCATTTTATTGAATGAATCGACAAGCGTTCCAATTTCATCATCAGCCACCATGGCGATATTAACACTTAAATCTCCTTCTTTGACCCTAAGGATCCCTTCAGCAAGTACCCTGATGGGTATGGAAATTGTTTTGGCCATGTAGAAGCCAAACCATACTGAACAAAACACCACCAATAAGGCGACAATTGATAACGTGATGTAGTAGGTCACCTGAATCGGTTTTTTAAGAAGCTTTATCTGCTGATATTCTTCAAAGCCTCTTGAAATTGACGACATTTTTTTGGCAAGCTCCGGAGGCATCAGTCTGGCTATCACAATAAAGGCCTGGGCATTGTTGGACTTTGAGGCAAAAGGAATCGTACCGATGGTTCTGATAAGTTCACCGGAGGGAATTTTTTCAGAAATCGTCCTGACACCCTTTGGCGGTATTTCTTTTTGAAGATTATCTGCAGAAATAACCTCAAAAGGCTTGTCTTCCAGTTCCGGAGTGAGGGCGAATGTAATACGTGTTGCATTGTCTGCATAAATTTCTATGGCATTAAAATTAAACTCACGCTGAACGACCTGTACATAACGGGAAAGTGCTTTTTTGTTGCTGGTATCCAAAAGTTTTTTGGTTGTTATCTGATACGAGATTCTTTCCATAAAAAAACGGTTTCTTTCTTCGGTATGCCAATATAAACTCCTCCCGACGTCTAATGAATTTTCAAGGGCCTGTTCAACGGGAACGTTAAACCAGAACTCAATGCTCGTTGTGATAAAGTTGATGGAAAAGAAAAAAAGTACAATGGTCGGTAAAAGTGAAAGGGCTATGAAAGCGACCACAAGTCTCGTTCGCAGCCGGGTTCCCATGACTTTTCGTTTTCGATCATAAAGCAGCTTTACCAGGTTTCTGAAAACAAGAAATATTAACAAGAGAAGTAATAATAAGTTGATGTTTATCAATATAAACATCAAGATAGTATTGGAAACAGGGATATCGGCGCCAAAATGAATAATTCTGTTTTCAACAAACGTCAGCAGGGCAACCACAGCAATGATGATAATGCTAATAATGATTTCCCGTTTTCGTCTTTTCATCTCTTCTTCTGAAATAAAAGATGCTGTCTTTTTTTTTCGTCTATTATCCATTTCAACTATTTGTTTTAATAAATGAAATCTACGGTATACCAATCGGTTTCAAAATCCCACAAAGAAACAAAAAATAAGATATAATGCAGATAAAAAGGAAGGGTTACTTTGCTAAGTTCCGCCTTAGCTCTTAATTGATAATGCGCACCTTTTTCCAGTTGTTTCAAAGGGACAATTTTTAAGCTGTCAATTTCGCTCATCAGCTTTTGGGCCTCATCGAAAGATTTTGTCACATGCGGCCCGCTTTTTTCCCAAGAACGTTTTACAATGTACTCTTCTTTCAGATTGTTGTATTTAATCGTATTTGTAACTTTTATATCCTCTATATTATTGTCAAACCATAGATTGCGAACCTTATAAAAACTTAAGTAATATGAAAGTGTCGTGGAAACACCACTTGAAATCGCTTTTTTCATCTTTTCTGTAAAAGCACCTTCAACATTAAGATAAACCAAAAGATCATCCCGTGTGTTAGTAACAATGATATTTGTTAACGTTGCATTCTGGGCAAAAGCCAAATTCTGAACACAAAAGATGATGCCAAAAAGCAAAACAAGTGATTTTCGATTCAGAAATGTTATCATATCTATCCGCTAAATACATATAGTTTATTGCTTACAAGGATCAGCCCCACAACAATCAAAACCACGCCGGCCACAACATTGACGTATTTCAAAACCTTTGAAGCTTTTTTAATAAAAGTTAACAGAAAATTGATAAAAATAGAAATAATAATAAAAGGTATCGCCAGGCCGGCTGAATAGATGCCAAGAAGTATAACGCCCTGCCAAACCGTTTCCTGGCTGCCGGCAATAATGAGGATTGAACCGAGCAAAGGTCCGATACAAGGGCTCCAGCCGGCACCAAAGGCCATTCCGATGATCAGCGTTCCCAAGAAATGCAAGGGCTTTTTTTCCAGAGTAATCCGCTTTTCAAAATCAAGCCCGGGGATACGGATGATGCCGGTTAAATGAATTCCTAAAATGATAATTAAAATACCACCGATGACTCTTATTAATTTTTTATACGTATACATCAAGCTGCCGAGATAGGAGGCTGAAGCACCCATCAAAATAAAAACCAGGGAAAACCCCAAAACAAACAAAAAGGTTGAAAGAAATACTTTTTTTCTGATTTCTGAATTATATTTTTCTGTCAACTCCTCTATTGAAAATCCCGTAATAAAGGTAAAGTATGCGGGTATGAGCGGCAGCACACACGGGGAAAAAAAAGATAGAAGCCCGGCAACAAAAGCGGCCGGAAATGAAACGGTTTGAGTGAACATTAGCCTCCTGCAATCAGGGAAATGAGAAACACCTCTGAGTTATCGGAGATCAGCGTCTTTTCAAAATAAGGCCTGGAAACATGTTTATCGTTAATGCGTATCACCGCATAGTGATGCGAATCTTCAAGATCCTCAAGCAGATCTTTAATGGTCATTCCTTCATACCATAACTGTTTTTTGCCGTTAACCCTGATCATCACCTAGCTTCGAATTTAGCAGTTCCAAAACCTCAGGGAAATCGATACCCAGACGCGTTACGGTATCAATGGTCGGAATCCCGTTTGAAGTCCATCCCCGACGTTTATACACCGCATCCTTGAGTTGTTCATACAGTGCCTCGCGAAATTTACGAAGGATCCTGATCTTATCTTCCGTGTTCATGTCTGTGATATCGACCTGATGCTTCTCCACCAGTTCTTTGTCATAACGTTCGCGTCGTGATTCATATTCAACCGGTTTGACAGGCCCCACTGCACGATAAGGGATATTGTCATGCTCGCGTGTTCCGAAACCCATTTTAAGATTGAATATACGCTGGAAATTATAAACCGCCTCGCT
>JASFGF010000218.1:0-5332 GCA_050123915.1 Desulfobacterales bacterium
CTGAGCAATACACGAATCATATGGTAGATTAAAGACGGCGGAAAAGAATTTGTTCGGACAAATATTCCTTCCTGTTTCCGGCTGTTAATTGTTTTCGCTTCTTGACCGTTCATTGAACACTGTCTTCCTAATCATTTTATGGTGATGAATCTATAATATAATGATAAAGGATAAGTAAAATTGATAATGCAAATAATTGGACAGATTATGATTGGTAAAATCAATATCTATATTACCGTCCTTTTTACGCCGGACCAAAAAGTGTCGGTTGACACCTTGGATCGCCTCTGGTAGCTTTGGATCAAGGCAGCATTAAAAATAAATGTACCTATATGGTTATCTTCTAAAGGTCAGGACAAATAGATGGTTATACGGGCTAAAATTCTCTGGACAGTGCTTTCTTTGGTGTCTTTGATAGCGATCATCAGCGTCTTTTACACAGGATTTCGAAAGATCCTGTCTCTTCCTTTTCGTCAAACCAACGACCTCCTCCATGCGCAAGGGTTCCCGTTAACTCTCGACTTTTTAATACCGGAAGGACGTTACATCGACGAAACAATGACGGTGAAAGAGGTCCTCCATTACCGGCTCCATAAGCCAAGCAAAAAGTATCACCTTTTCTTGTCGAAAATCTCAGAAAATATCCCCGTGAAGTACCGAGTCACAGCCACTACGGTATTCTATCTTTTCTGGACATTACTGTTTTTGGTTTTCTTTAGAATCTTCACCTGGATGCGTTATACGACCGCAGTGTTCATCAGCTTTCTTTTTGGTGCTAGTGTTTACTTTTTCATGCCGGATTTCATTCTGGGAAAAATTGACGACAGCATTTTTTTAGGATGGGCGCTTACACTGTTAGGTCTTCGTTGGTGGATGAAGCGAAAAAATGTGAAAGGCACCCAATAAATAAAAATGAAATATAGACGGATAAACGGGAGGTAGCGATGTATCGTCAGAATTACATGAATTCGCTTCGAACCGAGCTGGTGAAAATGGTATCAGACTACCTCTCCCCTGCAGCGCTCGATTACGGTTATAGTGATGTTCCTTTGGAAACCAACATTAAATGGCGGCCGCTTGTCCTTGTTTTAGGGAACTATTCTTCCGGCAAATCGACCCTTATCAATGAATTCCTTGGCGCGGATATTCAAGCAACCGGCCAGGCGCCTACCGATGATTCCTTTACCGTCATCACCCATGACGACTCTGGGTCTTCCGCAGAAAACGTTTGCGTTGTTGAAGAACGGGATGGAAAATTTTTGCTCAATGATCCGGAATATCCCTTTGAAACACTGAGAAAACACGGACAGCGATTTGCCTCTCACTTTCGCCTGAAAAAAGTAAATGCGCCTTTTTTAGAAACCCTTGCCATCATTGATACCCCGGGAATGCTAGACAGTATCACCGAACGGGACCGCGGGTATGACTATCAGGAAGTCATCGGCGAATTGGCACAAATCGCCGACCTGGTTCTGGTGGTTTTTGATCCCCATAAGGCAGGAACCGTACGTGAATCATATATCAGCATTCGTGAAACCCTGCCGACCCGTACCTTTGAAGACCGCCTGCTCTTTGTGTTGAACCGAATTGATGAATGTGCCTCCTTTGCCGATCTTTTGCAGGTCTATGGAACGTTATGTTGGAATCTATCTCAGATCACCGGTCGGAAAGACATCCCCCCCATCTGCCTTACTTACTCTCCCCGAGCCATGCTGCGTGCAGGGAAACGATCCGGAGGGGATATGAGTTTTTTAGGTCATCTTGAAAATCAGCGCGAGGAATTGAAACGGGCCATTCTTAAAGCCCCGAGATATCGTCTCGATCACCTGGCCACCTTTGTTGAAACCCACGGCGAACGCCTGGGGCATTTCCTTGAAGCTTTGATGAACTACCGTCGCAGATTGCGCAAATTTCGCTGGAAACACACCTTTATCGGCTTTTTGGTGAGTCTTCTTCTCGGCGCAAGTGCGACGTTCGGTTTTATGACCTCCGGTATTTTGGGAGGCATGGACCTGCGCATGCTTATGGGTGCCGGAGGTGTCGCTGCTTTGATTGTATTCTTTTTGTGGTCCACCCTGCTCATGAAACGTCGGACAAACCGTTTTCATTCTCGTGTTCTTAGGGATCTGGACAAACTTACCCCCCTTGAAAATCAGTCGCGTCGCGACAGTTGGCAAGCTGTAAAAGGCTTTGTGTCCGCCTATCTCGAAAAGACAGCCGGACGATTTTCTCTTGCTGCCGCCAAAAAGGCGTTCGATGCTGTGAAACTTGTAAGAGACAGAGGGGCAACGGAAATCCGTGAGGCTTTAAACGAACTGGCCGGCTTAAAAGATGACGGTATTTTTGTTGTGGAATCGACAATGCCGTCGGAAGGGTCATCACCGACAAGTGCTGTCGGGGGATCTGTCACTTGAGCTGCCTGCAGGGTTTGTTTTTTCGTGTAACGATATTGGTGGTTCGGCGATATTCATTTCAATGACTTAGTCATAGCAGAAAACGCGGAGATGGCAGGCAGCACCGGCCTTACGGAATCCGAAAAAAAATCGTAAAATCTTTCACGATAACACCGAATATGATCCACAATATCCTGATCTCGCGTATGATCCGGCGTGTCACTGACGAATTTGAATAGATAACATTCTTTCTTAAATGTTCTGCACGCCTGAACCACCGAAGCGCCTTCCATATCAATCAGATCGGCATTTATGGAAATCGCTTTTCGTTCTTTAGGATCGAGAACCGCTCGATCGCTGGTGGCCAGTATCGTGGTTTTGAATCCTGCCAGTAAATCCGGTTTGTGAACACATGGTTTCCCGGTTTTCAGATCGGGCCGATCAGGTTCGATAATTTCTTGAATATGAAATATCTCCCCGAGATCATATCCGGAACGCGTGGCGCCTGCTGCCCCCAAATTACAGATACAGGCCGGCTTGAATTTCAAACAGCTGTATGCCGTCGCCATGGCGGCATTGGCTTTGCCGATGCCTGATATAACTAATAAGATCTTGTTGTTTTTGAACAATCGGAAAGGAATCTTCCGGGTCTGCCGTAAGGACATCCCAAGGACAAACGGCTTTGCCTCGAGCATGGTGGCCATGACAATGGCCGTTACAATATCTGTTTCCAACGTGCCATCTCCTCAAGGGCCTGAACAGCTTCTTTCCCTGTATCCCCTAACGATAGGGTAAAATTATTGACATACAGGTCAATGTGCCCGTCAATCACCTCATCGTCCATTTCCTGGGCATGCTGTTTTACAAATTGTCTGGATGCATCCCTGTTGTTGAAAGCATACGCCACCGAATGGCGTAGAACAGATTCAATATCCTGTTTATAATCGATAAAAGGAGGATCTTTTCTGACAGCAATACATCCCAATGGGATGGGAAGCGATGTTTCATCTTCCCACCATTTGCCAAGATCGATGATCTCGACGCAGTCATACTCCGGATATATGAACCGGCCTTCGTGGATGATGAGTCCGGCATCGTATTTTCCGATTTGGACCCCCTCCAGAATATTGTCAAACCGGGTGACCTCGACATTTTGTATTGAAGGATTCCACAACCTCATGAGAAGATATGCCGTGGTGTATTCTCCGGGCACAGCGATTTCTGCTCTTGAAAGTGAAAGATCCGCTGACCTTCCCACAAGCAGGGGCCCGCACCCAAACCCCAAGGCGGATCCTGCATCGAGGATTTCATAGGATTGTCTGAGTTTAAGATAGGCATAAAAGGAAAGCTTGGAAACATGGAATGTTTTGGAAAACGCCTTTTTATTTAATGCTTCTACATCGTGCATATGGGCAGCAAAATGAAAATCTTTTGTATCAATACAATCATGAAGCATGGCGTGAAAAATAAACGTGTCGTTCGGGCATGTTGAAAAGGCGATATCAAGAGGTGTCATACATACTCCTTTATCGCCTGATAGCAAGAGTCCCTTTGAACAGGAATTTTTCCGGCATTTTGAATGATATGGATAAGCTCCGTTTCGTTGGTCCTGGTTTTTATCCCGGTGGCCTTGACCACAACCTCTTCCATGAGCACCCCGCCCATATCGTTCGCCCCCATGGTCAGGGCGATTTGGGCAAGTTTCAGACCCTCGGTGAGCCATCCTGCTTGAATATAGGTGATATTGTCGAGAAAAATCCGAGAAATGGCCAGCATTTTAAGATAATCGATTCCCGTTGCCGGAAGCGTATCTTCCATGCACGTTTTTGCCGGTGAAAACGACCATGGAATAAAAGCCCTCAAAATTCCGGTTTCATCCTGGATATCCCGGATGACCTTTAAGTGGGCGATCTTTTCTTCATGGGTCTCTCCCATACCATACGTCATGGTTGCCGACGACATCATGTCGTTCCGATAAAGCGCCCGCATGACCTCTCGCCATTCATCCACCGTGATTTTTTTCGGGCTGACCTTGTTTCGGATCCTGTCCACCAACAGATCGGAGGCACCGGGCACAGAATCGAGACCGGCCGATTTGAGCGCTTTTACCACGTCGTGGATGGGCACCGAACTTTTTCGGGAAATATGAACGATCTCTGAAGGAGAAAAAGAGTGCAGATAGATGTCCGGGAATCGTTTTTTTACCGACGTTACCATGTCGATATACGTGTTCAACGTATAGTCGGGATGAAGTCCGCCCTGAAGCATGACCTGGGTGCCCCCGGCAGCCACAAGTTCTTCGATCTTCAGATAAATATCGTCCATGGTCATTTCATAAGGCTCAATCAGATTGGCCCTGGCGTGAAACGCGCAAAACGCACATGCCGCTTCACAGATATTGGTGAAATTGATAATCCGGTCGATAATGAATCCCACCGTTTCTTTGGGAAATGCTGATTTTCGGCGCATATCTCCTGCGTTTCCCAGCGCGATGATATCCCAAAAGAAGAGTTCAAGTGCTTCTTCAGGAGTGATCCGGCGACCTTCGTAAATCTTATGATAAAGATTCTCATCACTTTTCAGGCAAGATTCAGGCATTAATACGTATCCAAATAGTTCAGTTTTGTCACCTTTTTGAGCAGGCCCATCTCCCCTGCCAGGGTATAGTAAAACATCAGGGCGTTTTTTAATTCATCATCGAATTTAAACTGTAAAAGATCAAAATAACCATTGATATCGTAAATAATGTCCGGATATTTTGCCCTTGCTTTTGAAACGACATCTTCTTTTTCTTCTTCAAGACTGTCGAGTGATCGGTGATAAGAAGAAACAACAGATTTTATCTGGGACGAATATGTTTCAACCACACTTCCTCTTACGGCAAATACAGCAAATACCACGGGAAAGCCGGTTTTTCTCAGCCACAAATCTCCGAGATC
>JASFGF010000219.1:0-5301 GCA_050123915.1 Desulfobacterales bacterium
TACGCCGCCCACAGGATTGACCCTCAGATTCTTTGCACTTCCATGGGTAACCATGACATGGATCGACCGGCTCATACAGATCAGGCGGGATATACTGGAAAAACGACACACCATATATCGAATCCGCGGCATTCTCGATGACAAGGAAACCATCTTAAACTACGATGAAAATGACGATGATATTTTGAAACGACTTAAAACGCTCAAAGGGAATTATCAGGCCTTATCCACAGTCCTTCAAGGCAAAGACTGCGGAGTTGTTCTGGTTTATAATCCCGACACCCTGTCGCTGAAAGAGTCGAAACGGCTTATCAACGGTCTTTATGAGTTGAAGCTTCCGCTGCGACTGTTGATCAATAATAAAATTCAAAAAAAGCATAAGGTCATGGCCGATCGCGTGGATTCGGTGATGCAGTCTTTTGCACCAACAATTCCCATCCAGCGCGTAGCCTTCTCGGAGCGTCTCCTTGACGGGCAAAACAGCACCTTATACAATATTGAGGAAACCATTCTATCTCCGTTTGAAATGAAATAAGGTACAAAAATGGAAAACTATGCGAATATTGTCCATCAACCGATATTTTTTCTTTTTATCGGGTTCAGCTTTCTGCTGACGCTTGGGTATTTTTGGGGACGTCGTTCAAACAGAAGAATCTACCAATCCGCCTTGAACGATCTTGTAGACGTCGTCAAGCCGAATGATCAAACCTTTACGAACATCGGCGGTGCCGTTGGGTTTCACGCGAATTTGTTCGTTAAGAAAAAGGGGACACCTTTTTTCCGTGTAGACGCAACCATTACACTGTTGCCAAGACATTCCTGGCTTTATCTGCCCATTTCAAAATTGATACGAAAATATGATCGCCTTTTTATCACCCTCTATCTGAAAAAACCGCCTTCAGAAGAAGCGCATTTAATTGAAAGTAATTACAGCAAATTCATGGGGTCGAAGATCGATAACGCTCATCATTTGCATCATGAAACCGTCAAATGGAAAAATCTCGATTTTCACCTTTACTACAGCAGCCGGGAGATGCTCGAGAAAATGCGATCCTTTATTAAAAAAAATCCCACCCCGGGCATCATCAGGCACATCGCTCTTGTCCCCGAACAGAAAAAAGGATTCATCTTCATGATTCCAAAGCCCGATCAGGTCGCACGCTATTTCGCTCCGATCTATCAATGGCTGCCTTCGGTTGTAAAAGAATAGGGGGGGTGAAGAAGGAAAACCAATGGGAACTTTTGTTGACACCGCAACGGTTTCCGTATTGATCGTCATCGTGGCCATCGGCGCTTTTATCGTTTTTTCTTTTCACTCCGGCAAACGAAAAAACAGAGAGATTTGCACCGCTATCTTTAACGAACTCATGAAGGTATTTAAACCCGATGACCAGACCTTCACCAATATCGGAGGCGCTGTCGGACATCATGGCACTTTTTCTTTCAAAGCGCGAGGTCCGGTCTCTCGAATCGATGTTACGCTAACGTTGCTTCCGCGACAGGCACCCCTGTATATGCCCATCTCAAAGCTCCTTATGAGAAATGACAGGCTCTTTATTTCTGTTTACATGAGGTATCCTCCGCCAGGTGAAGGTCACATCATCGAAAAGGGTTATACCGGATTTCAGGGACCTGAAATCACCAACATTTCACGGCTTCATCAGAGACAATTCCAGTGGGGCGATTCGGCTTTCTTCCTTTATTACGAACAAGACCGAATGACCGACCGCTTCAAAGAGCTTATTGAGTCTTTGCCGAATCCCGGGCCGATCAGGCACATTGCTATTGTTCCTGATCAACGAAAGGGATTTATTCTTATGGGGCTTCAACAAGCACCCATTAAAGCATATCTATCCACGGTCTATGACTGGTTGTTTCGTGTTTTCGAACCGTATGAGTAAAACTCCATTTCTACTAAATCCCAACCCTTTTTACATTCTGTAAAAAATATTGACACTTATTTTGTCCTCCGATGAAGGAGGAACTCCACCAAGTTCAAAAAATAGTGTAACATAATAAAGGGTTAATTAATACGACGTCTCAAACGCATCCATGGCACAGGTTTTGCGTTTTAGTAAAACAATGCGATCATGAAAACCACTTTATATGATCCGAACGAATCCTTTTTAGGTTGGAAAATGGACTTTTATTTATTTTAAGCGGAGCGTTGTATTCTCCAAAGGAGGGTAATATTTATAAAGCGATTTTAGTGCCGTTGGATGGATCAAAGCGGGCAGAACGGATATTAAAACATGTCGAGGCGTTGGCCCACTGCTTCAATGCCAAGGTCATTTTTCTGCAAGTTGTCAGTTATCCCAGTCTTGTGGGGTATGATGAGACTGAAATTTTGCTTTACGGTCATGACATAGAACAACTGACAATGCAGGCAGAATCTTACTTGAATTCCCTGAAGGGAGAATTTCGCGAGAAGGGCATTGATGCCAAAACCTGTGTTGTCGGTGGTTCGGTCGTTAGACAGATTATTGACTGCGCTCTAAAAGAAAATACCGATCTCGTCGCAATGGCCAGTCACGGAAGAACCGGCTTGGCCCGGGCTTTTTATGGGAGTGTAACTGCCGGTGTGTTGAATCTGATAGATCGGCCATTGATAATTATCCGGTCACGTGGTGATAATAAGGTAGAAAAATTGAATTATTAATTTTGTAACTGCAGGAGATAAATATGTATAAGATCATATTGGTTCCTCTGGACGGCTCTAAACGGGCTGAGTCAATATTGTCCCATGTTGAGACCCTTGCACGCAGCTTCAAAAGCAAAGTGGTTTTCTTTGTCGCTATAGAACCGGTGTTGATGTTGGAATATAATGAGATAATCGGCATGTCGGAGTTTATGGAAAAAAACGATTATCTGAAAGAGAAAACAGCTTCGTATCTTGATTCTCTTCAAAAAAAATTCTCCAAAAAGGGTATCGAGGTCCAGACGCGAATTGTCCATGGTCCGGCGGTGAAGGCGATTGTCGATGCTGCAGAACTTGAAAATGCAAATCTTGTGGCGATGGCCAGTCACGGCCGCACCGGTCTTTCCAGGACATTTTATGGAAGCATCGCAGCCGGCGTGCTGCAACGTATCGATCGTCCTCTGCTCCTCATTCGCTCTCGAGGTGATGAATGAGGCTTGTGAAGATATCGATTCCACCATTTAAATAACCCTGTTTCGGCATGTCGAACCGCAACTTTAGATAGAATTCAGAGAAAATCCGATTTATCTTTTGTCCCATGTCGATCAGGTGTGTTTGGATAGTTTTAAATAGGTTCTTATCTATGAAGAATATTATCCATTGTATTGGGAGGAATCCCCACCTAGGGGATTTACCCAGAGAAAATGAAGTGCCTTACCTATGGACAACATCCTTTAAGTCGAGAGAAAATAATTGATGGATCAACTCAAAGTAGAAAACCGGCAGGTGTTAGGGGGTAAAATGGAAAAAATTTATTATGTTGATGATATTCAACCCGACCGAATGAATTCTGCCAACGAATTGTCTGGATTCAATCATGATATTGCAAGTGTGAACCGGCCACTGTTGTTTGAATTAATAGATAACAAAACGTTGAAAAGTCCTGAGAAAAGAGCACACAAACGATATCGAGTCGATAAAGACGCATTTGCGTTGATCAGGCCTGCCGTCGCTGAGCAACTAAACGTTGCAAATAAAAGTATGGCAGAGATTGCTTGTTCCGTATACCGATCGAAACCGATCAGGTTCGGCAGAATCGATAACATAAGTATGGGTGGGCTTTCGTTTCATTATATTAGTGGTGAGAAGCAATCCGACCAGTTGCTGGTGCTGGACATATTGGTGGCTGAATCCGGCTTTTACCTTGAAAATTTGATGTTTAGAAACATTTCCGATTTTGAGATGGATGACGAGTTCGCGATCAACTCTTTTAAGATTCGGTTGAATCGGGTGCAGTTTCAAGGACTGGAACCTGCTGCAATTATAAAGTTGAAGCATTTTGTCGAACATTACAATGCAAACAAGGATAGAAATGAAAACAGAAAAAAAGAAAAAAAAGACAGCGTTTTTTCTCAAGGATAAACCGCATCGGCAAGCGACATCCGGGCAATATCAATTTAACGCCAGAGGTGGAACAAGTTTTGTCATCCGTCGAAGAAGGGGCCAACAAGACAGGCGAATTTTTGTTTCCAGGCAAGTTGTATCGTAATCAAGAGTTTGAGATTTGTATCATTTATAATAAAAAATACATGAGAGGAGAAAACCATTTCAGGATGCCTTAAAGGTTGAAAGGAGGTGGTTTCGATGTTCGATCTTAACACATATCAAAAAGAGGCCAAACTAAAAGATGGAACCAAGGTTCTTCTGCGGCCGATGGTGTCAGAAGACCAAGACGCTTTGTATACGTTCTTTAAAGCGGTTCCCAAGGAAGACGCACGATATTTGCGTGATGATGTTGCCAGCAGGCTCATTGTTGAAGAATGGGCAAAAAATCTCGATTATGCCAAAACACTGCCCGTTTTAGCGTTAAAAGATAGCACCATTATTGCCGATGCCACTTTAAATCGTCGTCGGTTCGGTTGGAAATGGCATTTGGGGACCGTACGATTGTTTGTGCACAGAGATTATCGAAAAGTCGGCTTGGGGCAGTTGATGATCGAAGAGATTGCTGATATTGCCTACAAGCTCGAGCTTGAAAAACTCATTGCAGAGGTTCCGGACATTAACATTTCTGCCATAAATGCCTTTGCGAAGGCGGGATTTTATCGTGCTGCAACGATTCCGAATCTGGTTAAGGATCGGGAAAACAGACCCCTTGATGTGGTTGTAATGATTAAAGATATAAGACCGGCCCGTGACGAGACATATGAGTATGATTTCTAACCCCGTTTTCCATCACCAGATGAAGTTAGGGGCAGAAAAACTTGTTCTCCTCTCATGCGCATTTATTAGAATCAAAAGAAAAATAGAACCGTAAACATTAATCAAATTGGTGTGTTTCCAACGAAATACAACAGCCAATTATTATCTTGTTAAAAGGGAGGAAGAAAGAGGGTCGTTGTGAAAAAAGCCATAAAGAATATAGCTCGGATGATACATCATTCTGATCCACAGGCATGCTTCAACATCGATTTTTGGGATGGTGATGTCATACGTTTTGGAAATTTGCCCAGGGTAACCTTACGCTTGAAAACCAAACGCTGCGCCAAAAGTATCATCGAAAAAGGTTTCTTAGGGTTTGGCGAGTCATATATGATGGGAGATCTGGAAGTAGATAACGACTTGGAGGAGTTTCTCCGCCTAGGATTGGCCATTGATTATGA
>JASFGF010000220.1:0-5286 GCA_050123915.1 Desulfobacterales bacterium
CGATATATTAAAACAGGTGAGGTGTGATGGCATGATCGTTGCTGTATTAATAATTAGAAAAAAGATCCGCTTACGAGTGTTTTCCAAATAGGCAAAGAAAGGAGGACATGGTGAACGTTATGGCGACAGAGCACAGCATAGTAATCAGGTCCGCCACCGAGAAAGATCTGGACAGAGTGTTAGAAATCGATCGATTGTCATTCCCGACGCCTTGGACTCATCATTGCTTTAAAATCGTATTAAAGGATATTTTTTTCGTCATTGAACAAAAAGAAATTATTGGCTATATTGTTTCTTGTCTATGCGATCTCGGACTAAGGGCAGAAATATTAAGAATTGCAGTGCATCCTGACCACAGAAACAAAGGTATTGCTAAAGCGTTAATAGAGACAATCCTCCTGATATTTTCGAAAGATAATGTCGAATCCGTTGTGTTAGAAGTCAATTCTGCGAATAGAAGCGCAGTAAAACTCTATGAAAAATTCGGTTTTAAAATTAAAAAAACTGCTGAATTTTTAGGAGATCAGGACTTTTACATTTTCTACGTGATGAAACTGAAATTGCGCGATCCAGAAAAAGTAAAATACCTGGTGCCTAAAAAATATTACCATGTAGGGGACTATTATGATCTGCAAATAGCCGCATAGACAATTAATTTGTGTTTACCCCATTTTTATTGGAGAAGAAATGAGTTCACGCGTGAAACTCAGTGCCATAATCGACAGCATAAGTTCTATAGCACACAATACCTCATGCTATCTCGACAGGGAGAGAGGCGAACTATTTCTTGTATCCAAAGAACAATTGTGTGCTGCTGAAAAGGATGAACAAGAGGAAGACCACCCCGAATGGCAAAAAGATCAAATAAAGTTAACCCGAAAGATCCTGACCGATGACAAGCAAGAGAAATACATCGCGATCCCTGCCAAGTTTGTCATCCATGAATACAGCACCATGGAAAACTTCTGTATTTCTTTAGATGACGAGAAGATCTCTAAGTCCTTGTGTCGGGCGATTTTTGGTGGAGGCGCTTTTAATAGGTTCAACAACTATATTCATAAATACGGAATCGCCGATGATTGGTATAAGTATCGATACAATTCGATGAAGAGAATTATCATAGACTGGTGTGAATCAAACAATGTTGATTACATGGAGAAGTGAATAGAATCCGTTATGAAATAAAGGGATTCTTAATGGACATCTTTGGGTTGGAACAGCCGTTAATATTATGGACATTATTTGATCCGCTTTCGAACCCGAATAACTGAAAACTGCGACATCGGATTAGTATACAGCTATCATACTTTATGGAAGAAAACACAGAGATTAAACCCTTTATACAAATGGTAAAAAACTGGAAGGCAAGTTACTTGTCACAGGTTGACGATGCTGGCGGTAACGAATATCTGGTGAAGGATTTTTGGAAAGAAATAGAAGAGAATATATTGCCGTTTCTTGAGAGTGCCGATTTTGCAAGATGGGCATTTCAGCAGGTAAAAGATTTGGAGAGATTGATTAAGGAGATAGAATCTAACGGCCTGTATATTGATATGATTATTACGGAGTCAAGATAGAACTGATCTGATCTCTTATTATATCTGATTTGTGTGATTCATAGACATCGTTTCAATTACTTGATATGAAACATGCGCTATGAAACTATAAATAACATATACCCTGAAATCGTCTTAAATGACTCTTTTTGACCCCCCAAAAGGGGTACAAACAACGTGCAAACAAACCCAATCTAATCATCAATCTTTAAAATTAGCATATCAATTTTCTCGTTTTGGTCTTTCTGTTTGTAATCTGAAGGTAAATCAATAAGCACGTCACTTGTTCGTTCACTAAGTACGCCATATTCTTTAAGTTCATACATATACTTTTCAAGATAATTATGAAGGCCCAACATCAAACCTACATGCTCCCTATTTTCTGAATCGTACGTAAGTTTGTAATTAATTGTTAAAACCGATTTCCTCTCAGTCATTGTTTCACCTTCCTTTCATGTAGTGCATGAGAATAAAAAGCAAGGTCATTTCTGAACTCAGCTTTAGAGAATTATAAGATAGCTGAAAGCTTAACCTGACGATATCACAAATTCTGAAGCGACTTCAAATTTGAGGATACATTGCAGAGTACCAGATATCAAAGGTTCAGCTCTAAAATTGTCTACTATCGTTTTCCGTCCAAAACACTTCGAATTTTGATTGCTAAATCTCTTTTATCGATTGGCTTCTCAATATATTCAGTAGCGCCAATTTCCTTTGCTTTTTTTTCATCTATCATTTCACTGAAGCCAGTACATAAAATAGTTGGTGTATCTGGTCGAATCTTCAGAATTTCTTCCACAAAGTGGTCTCCGGTCATTTGAGGCATTGACATATCTGTGATTATCAGATCAAATCGCTCAGGGTTAGAACGGAATAATTCCAGGGCTTCGACCGGATTCGTTTTGGTCTCAACTTGATATCCCAAACGTTCCAGTCTATACCGACAAGCATAAATTAATGACTTATCATCATCAACAAACAGTATTCTTTCATTCCCTGTTGGAAGTTCTTCAATAGTTTCAGTTTCTATCACTGATTCTTCTTCAATAACAGGAAAATAAATATAAAAAGTGGTCCCTTTCTCAACCTCGCTCTCGACTGAAATTGTACCCCCACAGTTACTAACAATTCCGTGTACTACGGATAAGCCCATGCCTGTGCCTTTTCCAATTTCTTTTGTCGTAAAATAGGGATCAAATATCCTATCCATGAGTTCAGGGGGTATTCCTTGACCGGTATCGCTTACTGTTAATTTAACATAAGAACCGGGGGACAAGTCAGGATGAGGTGCATCTGATTGTTTTTCAAAAAGGACACTTTCTATTTCGATCCCCAAAATTCCCCCAGTCTCTTGCATGGCATGAGAAGCATTGGTGCATAAGTTGATCATAACTTGATGAATTTGGGTTGGATCGGCAAGAACGGTTTCATCTGTGGCAAGAATATTCTGACGGATATCGATGCTGGTCGGAATCATTGATCGTAAAAACTTGATAGAGTCTTTTACAACTGGAATAAGTTTTATCGGTTTTTGTTCCAATTCTGTTTTTCGGGCAAAACTGAGGAGTTGTTTTACAACAGCTCTAGCGCGTTGACCGGCTGCTCGAATTTCTTCCAGATTAAAATGAGTCCTATCCCCTTCAGAAATATCATCTAATGCAAGTTCGGCATTTCCAAGAATAATCCCTAAGATATTGTTAAAATCATGGGCTATTCCGCCTGCCAATGTCCCAATTGCTTCCATTTTATGAGCTTGTTGGAGTTGGGCTTCAAGAACCAAACGTTCTTCCTCCACCCGCTTGCGATCGGTGATGTCAACCACTATGCCTTCATAGCTGACAACCTTACCGTACTGATCGAAATATGCTCGAGTACTGCTGGATACCCAGATCTGCGAACCATTTTTGCGTTTGGCTCTGAACTCGAAATTCTCCACAATTTCATCCTTCTGGAGTATCTGCTGATACTGATGCCGATCTTCCGGATCTACATAGTATTGCTCTGAAATATCAGAAATGCTCGAAATTAGATCTGCCGGAGATGAGTAACCCAACATCTTAGCAAGGGCGTGGTTAACACTTATATAGCGCCCTTCTGGTGTACTTTGGAAAATACCTACAACGGAATTTTCAAAAATCCTGCGATATCTCTCTTCACTCTCCCGCAAAGTTTTCTCGGCCTTTTTGCGCTCGGTAATATCTTCCACAATTTCGATAAAACCTGTGGGATGACCTTCTTCGTTCAAAATGGGAAATGCATTGATACTTACAGAGAAGCGACTGCCATCATCTCTAACACCTTCAGTTTCTGTGTGTGCAGTATGGCCAGTAGACATTGCTTGAACCCCTGGACAATGAGGGCAGATATTATCTCGTTTTTCATATTCCCGAAAACATTTCTTGCCGATAAACTCATGTACAGGTTTTTTAAACATTCTGGCTTGCGAGACATTTGTCATAACAATATTGTGATCGGAATCAATCATTGTGACACCAAAATCAATGTTATCAACAAGAGATCGATAGCGCTCTTCACTTTTTTTAAGTGCCTCCTCAGCTTTCTTGCGCTCAACAGCTTTTTTTCTTAATTCCTTAATCCTTTGTTCCAATTCTTCATAGGTCGGTTTTTGGGCCATTATTAAATCCTCTGCTTGAAAAGAGCGAAAAGGCTCACAACATGTAATAGCTTAATGCAAAGCATAAGCCTTTATAAAATGCTTAGGTCGTACCCCTCTATATGGCTATATTATTATTACGATTGAAATAAATATCTTATAAATAACTTTGAGCCAATTAAAAATATCATAACCGTGAACTCCTTGCCATAGTTGTTGGTTAGAACGATACAATTTCAAGCCTAGATTGAAAATGATATTCCAATAATCAAAAAAAGTAACTCATGCACAAGATATTGAGCTTACTAATCCTCTGCTCGATACCAGATATCTTGATAATCATCTAAAAGGCACCTCCCAATCGCAAAAAATGATGCGATTTGTTATAAGTGGTTAACCCTAATAATAACCCTTTAACAATAGGAGGTGCTCAATGGAACTATACGCCGGATTAGATCTTCATTCAAGAAATACTTACATCGGCATTATGGACAAATCGTTCAATCGTGTGTTTAAAAAAAGAGTTCCGAATCATCTTGAACAGATCTTACAAACATTAGACCCTTTCCGAGATCAAATCAAAGGATTTGTGGTTGAGTCCACCTACAACTGGTACTGGCTGGTAGACGGCCTTATGGATGCAGGATATTCATCTGCTCATTTGGCCAATCCAGCGGCTATCAAACAGTACGAAGGATTAAAGCATAGTGACGATCAACACGATGCTTTCTTTCTAGCCCAACTTTTGATTTTGGGTATTTTACCCCAAGGATATATTTATCCTAAAAAGGATCGTCCGGTGCGCGATCTGGCCCGTAAACGGCTGTTTTTAGTCCGGCACAAGACGGCTCATATTTTAAGCTTACAATCATTAATTCAGCGATGCTGTGCCATGAAAATCAGGGCCAATGATATGAGACATTTGACAGTCAAAGAGTTAGAAATATGGTTGGAAGAAGAATATCGGGTCCTCTCCGCCCAGGCCAATTTAGACAGCATCAATTTTCTTAAACAGAAGATTCAAGAATTAGAGAAAGCAATTAGAAAGATAGTCAAGCTCAAAAAAGCGTTTCATTACTTAAAGACAGTTCCAGGCATCGGCGATATTTTAGCACT
>JASFGF010000221.1:0-5264 GCA_050123915.1 Desulfobacterales bacterium
AGAACTCAAAAATACATCAATTATGCTACCATCTTTACGTTGCATAAGTGTTTCGATGCTACCTATTCCTTTTTCATGGATCTGTTTGTATTTTTTTATCCCCACATATTCAAAATCTTCATCGGTGGGATAAAACATCCTCGCACTCTTTCCCAGGATCTCTTCGGGTGAATAGCCCAGCATATCGCATAGGCGATCATTCACTTCCATGACTACCCTGTCGCATACCACTCCGATACCTACTGGTAAGGCGTGCAATAAACTTCTGAAAGAGGCTTCGTTTAGCTCTAAGTAGTTGTTCTTTTTTTCCAATTCCTCATAGATTGGTTTTTTTGCCATAGGGATGTCCTCCAGTCAGAAAAAAAGTCAATATTCCGACAAACTTTAACTATCATGAATGATGTTAAAATGTTTTTTATTAATTTTCAAAGGTTTTGAAACCACTTCTAAGCATTGGAGGAGGACATCCCTATAAGATAAAACACACCCATAAACACACACATATCCAACAGGATCGTTGCTCTTGAGTATAAGCCCTCTCAATAACATTTTGTGAGCTTTTCGGATTATTCTCCTTCGATCCCTGGAAAGATGTCATAGACATAATCATGGGCAACCAACGCAGACCTGTTCAGGGTGCCTTCATGAACACGCTTGACGACTTCCTCACGTGAGAGGGTGAAGATCGCTTCGAAAAGCTGCAGGCGCTCCTGTTCGTTCGCCGGTGCGAGGACAAAGAGCACGCGGGCGCTATGCTGAACGTAACGGGGCGACAACAGTTGTCTTTTCAGGATCTCCATAATAACGGGCGCTTTAGTCTGGTCAAAGCGGCCCGGATTGCCGAGACGGTCCAGCTCGGCGAAGAACGCCGAGGTCCATTCGTTGTGGCAGTCCCACAACCTCAGAAACAGCTCCTCGGTGAAGCGGGTCCCGGCCTTGACCTCGAAGGCGTTCTCAGCCGGTGTGAGCCCGTCTTCGGTGAGTGCAGGCCGTTTTAGATAGCCGTCTTTGGTGATGACGGCCTGGTGATGGAGGAGGGTCCACAGCCACGACACATCGATCCGGTAGGTGGCGAGATCGTTCATGAAACGCAGCGAAAGCTCGTAGTCGTCGATGGCGGCCGCGAAGTTACCGTTGAGAATCTGGAAGCCGTAGTTCGCCGCCATGAAGAAGGCGTGCTGGATGTGCTCAATAGTGATCTCACCCTTGGGCACACCATAGATACTGTCCCAAAGCTCTTGCGTGAAGAGCTTTTCCGGCATGCTGAATTTGTCCTCGTCGACGATCCAGGGTGTGATCTTGCCCTGCGGGTTCAACAATCCGCGGGATTGCAGCAGGAGCCGCTCCGCATCCGCGAGACCGCTGGCGACCGTCGGAACCGGTTTGTCTTTTACCTGTACTTCCTGCGTCGGTGCATCGAGGATCGCCTGGAGCTGTGTCACGGAAGTCTGCAAAGGTGTATTACCGGCGGCGACGTAGGAGGGTTCGGGGCTGGCCACCCAACTCTGTCGATAGGTATCATAGAGTCGTCCCTTTACCTCTCCGGCAAGGATCTCTTCCAGGGTGGGCTGTCGACCTGCGGGCAGCGGTTCCTCAGGCACAAAGATGAGACCCAGGAGACGCTCTCGTATTTTGTCTATGACCATGGCGCGCAGGGCCAGTGGGTTATACTGCGAGCGGCCATAGGGATCGGCCGGTTGATAGATCATTACGGCCGCCATCCCGCCGATAGGACCTCCATGACTGAGCTCGCCGTTCTTCATGCCGGCCATGAGCATCATCAGCGCGTTATACCTCTGATATGCAATCATGTTCGGGGTGGCCATGCCGATGGACTGCGGATCCGGAAACACGCCCTGGGGATCCTTCTTCCACATCTCAATGATACTGGCCAGGTAGTCCCAGCGGCCCACGTTGGTTCCAAGGAGCCTGCGTCGCAAGACCCATGCAATAACAGGCAGAAACCGGCCTGCATTCCCCTCTTCGTAGAGCATTTTGATCTTGATGGTGCCGGGTTGGACGCCGATCAAGTCTTCCACACGAACCAGGAGCTTTTCAACAATAAGCGCTTCCTGAGGGGTCTGAATCTTTGGAATATAGTAATATAGGCCGGTACCGGCCCGTTTGAGGGACTCGTAGTTGTTGAGCGCCCAGAGAAGCGTGATGGGAATCACACCATGCACCGGTTGGCCTTTGACCGTTATGTGGTCATACCGTACATGGATACTCGGAGGCCGGGCAAATCGGGTCGGCCACTGCCCCGGTGACTCTTTGATCTTGTATTCGCGAGTTTTGCCTTTTTTTTCAACCTGATAGACTTGGTTGTCCCAAGTGCCTTCAAAGATCTCTTTTGCATTCTCCAAGGCCGCGAAAATGCCTAACGGTTGATTCTCGGGTGCGCCGTCAGGCCGGAAATGGGTCGGCGAGGCATCTTCAAAATCCGGCATATTCATGGGCGCCGGGCTGTTCAATGCATTGAAAGCCATGTCCAGGGGATGCCACGGTCCGGTAAGCTCCAAACCAGGATTCGTCAATGGGTGGGCGTCCTTCGGAATGGGCACTTCGTCGTTAAGCCGCCAGCGCCACTTGCTGTCCTGACCGAGAAAATTATCAATCAAGCCCTGGACGATCTGACGATATGTCCAGAACTTTTTCGTTACGGGATCCTCAAATGTGTCGTCCCATTTCGGCCAAGAATATTTTTCGCGGACCGGTGCAGGAGAATTCAGTAGCTCCCTACGTGCGGTGAGGACCGCGGCGATTTCGGGATGCAGCTCTTGGGCGAGTGCGGCAATTTCCTGTTCCACATTGACGTTTCGATTGTTTATCGTTTTGGTCCCGAAAAGCCTTGGGAAGCCTTGGAGAATGTCCTCGCGAATTGTGGCCTTGTCCATGCCGCTTAAATTTCTTTCTCTCTCTTCTGAAGTTTCTCGTGCCATTTGCCTTAGCTCCTTGATTTCGAACATTTTTACTGCTCAATCACTGCGTGAATGAAATAAATTTGAGTTTATCAACAAAGTTTAATTATGAAAAACTAATAGTCAATATAAAAATCGTTATTTTGTAGAGATTCTCTTATCACATGTTTGGTTGGGGTTGAGGCCTATAGAAAAAATCAAGGGTTATTTGAAATTCAAATTTAAATATGATCTGTTGATTATCACCACCCCAAATCAGGACAGCCTCAATTCATCCGGTTTAAATTTATTTTAGAATTACATAAAACGGACTTTAACCTAAATATTACGATGTGAGGTTTTGCGACGTCTATTGGATCCTTCATAATGAGGGATGCTTTTTCACCACTTGACAATCAAGGATGCTATTGTTTAAGATAATTCAAAGGTTGAAGCCTTTATTTTATTAAGTAGAAATCCTGCCCTTGTTTTAGGGCATTAATTTTATCTGTGACATTCATTATTTTTGCGGCTTTCGGTGCCATGATGTTATTTTCTTTCAGCTTAGCAAAACCCTTATGATGCGATAACATCTATCGCGGTTTTCACCGTTTTTGTGAATTTACCATCCTCAACTGCATTGATAACAGCGCTTGGCGGAGGACACATGCATCCTGTTTCGATTGCTGGAACGTTATCTCCCTGGGAACCGGGTGTGTTTAGCCTGGTCATTTATGGAATGATGATTCTTGCGCTGGTAGCCGCGCTTCTTTTTATCGCTTCATGGCTTGGGGAAAAGAAACTTAACCCCGATAAATTAAGACCTTACGAAAGTGGGATCATTCCCACCGGTTCCGCCCGCCTTCGTTATCCCATTCCTTTTTTTCTTGTGGCCGTCTTTTTTCTTATCTTTGACGTGGAAGGTGCCTATATTTTTTCCTGGGCCATCTCTTGCAACGGGCTCGGCTGGTCAGGATGGCTGCAAATTTCGTTTTTCATCATTATGCTGCTTTTAGGTCTCGTTTACATCTGGCGAAAAGGGGGACTCGATTGGGGACCGACGCGAACAAGAGATTAAACCGCCTCGATAAATACCTGGATCCGGTTATCAACTGGGCGAGGTCCATGAGCTTGTGGCCCATGTTTTTCGGGCTTTCATGCTGTTTTGTGGAAGAAGCGACGGCATTCACCTCCCGCTACGATATCGCCCGTTTTGGTGCCGAAGTGTTGCGTCCTTCGCCCAGACAGGCTGATCTTCTGATCGTTTCCGGTACGGTGTTCAAAAAAGTGGCTCCGGTGGTTCTAAGGCTTTATGAACAGATGGCGGAACCCAAATGGGTCATTTCCATGGGATCCTGTTCAAACACCGGCGGCATGTATGACGTCTACAGCGTGGTTCAGGGCGTCAACCAGATTTTACCGGTGGATGTTTATATCCCGGGGTGTCCGCCGCGGCCCGAAGCGGTTCTGCAGGGACTTGTCCTTTTGCAAAAAAAAATTGCTTCGGAACGGCCTGCCCGTTCCATCCTGCATCTTGGCGGCGGGACTCAGGGCTCTCAGACACCCGTTCTCGTGGACGGAAAAACCAAATCCAGGGATCCGAGGGGTCCTGGGATGGAGGGCACTGCGATTCGGGGGTCATCAGCGATACCGCCCGGGTTTTTTGAAAGCCGTACTGATCTGATGTGGTCGCCGCCGCCGGCTCATATTGAAATCAGTGAGAAGGACAAAAGCCTGGCTGAAATGTTACAATCACGATTTGGGGACACCATTGATCAACTTCCGAAAACCTCGGATATGATGACGTTTCAGGTCAAGGAAGATGGACTCAAGAAGATACTTCGTTTTCTCAAGACCGAGGCGTTGCCACGGTTCCGGCGCCTGGAAGATTTGACGGCCATTGATGAATCCGCCCGCAGGCCGGGCCAAAGCTATCCGGATTACTCGCTGGTTTACAGCCTGCTCTCATTTGAGCCGGCTCGCCGGCTGCGTTTGAAAGTGCCGCTGTGGGGCAATGAACCGGTAACCCAAAGCATTACCGATATCTGGCCGTCTGCCAATTGGTATGAGCGGGAAGTTTTTGATATGTTCGGCATCCGTTTTGAAGGGCATGAAAATCTTCGCCGGATTCTCATGCCCCACGATTGGGAGGGACACCCGCTTCGAAAAAGTCACCCCGGAAGGGCCACAAAGATGCCTCCCTTTACCCGAAATAACGCAATAAGACACCAGCCGCTGGATGGGGGCGTTTATGTGCGAAGATCGGACACAGAGGAAGAACTGGTGCTGAATATCGGTCCGCACCACGTGAGCACCCATGGTTTGATGCGCTTTATCGTTGCCCTCAAAGGCGAAGAAATCGTTGAT
>JASFGF010000222.1:0-5219 GCA_050123915.1 Desulfobacterales bacterium
AGGACTTATGAAGGGAAAGACATACAGACATTGTAAGAAAAAATTCAAGAATTACATTTAACCATCAATAATTATTATATTTATAAGCAAAGGGTCGTTTGTTTATGTGAAGGAATTTGGATACATTGCGAATAGCGCGTGATGGCCCTTTTTTAAGGGATATGAATCTAAAGGCACCTTCCATTGGTGCAAAGGGGGTCTAAATCCGGGGTACCCTTTGAGATAACATCTGCTCAATTGAGGATGACCCACTTATTTTACCCTAATTAACGACAATTAATCGGGAGAAGAACCTTTTATTTTTAATACGAGCTTAAATCCTTTACGATCCGCCCATTTTACCAGGGCATTTTTAAGTTTTTCAAGTCCTTCTTGATCGGTTTCAGAGACTTGGGCCTGGAACTCATCAGGTAAATTCTTCCAATCGAGATTGGTATGCACGTACCATACAGTATCATTGGTATCGGCAGATATTGCCTGTGTAATTTCTACAAAATCATTTTCCTTTTTAAAAAGCATTACCTTTCTCCTTAAACTATTACCCAAGCTGAGCGTTTCAAACTTTTGAAATGGTTAATTTAACGATATTTTTAAGGTATTCTAACATTTTGAATTTCAATAATTTGAAACCTTGCGGGATTTCCAATTTCACTGCATCTACTTCGTCAGATGCCGTTTTGCATAGACGACTATAGCGAAACAACATCTTCTTTATATCTGCGGCAAACTTGAAAATCGCTCAATTTAGGTTTTATTAAGAAAATTTAATAACATATATTTTCAAATCATCCAAGGAATTTTAAAGGCAAGGCTTCTCGGTGAGTATTGGGGTTTTATTTCTTATTTAAAGTGATAATAAAGGCAGGGCCATTGCTGATTTGCCTCTTGGAGATCCGCGGACTTGGGGGACGTCCTTGAAACCCACGTATTTTCTTACAGCCGGCATCAGCTGTTGGGTGTGCAACAGTGCCCACGCGAGCGTCTGATCATCCGGTCCAAAGGCGTATTTTAAGAAGCTTCGATTTCTGATAAGAGAAGGTTGATACATCTTTTAGGACCGTTATATCTGGCGGTCATCTGACTGTTTTATCGTCTTTGTCAAAGCATCTTTTTTGGTGTGGTTCTGCAGGAGATAATCCAACTGAAAGTGCTGACTGGACTTCATTCTCCCAAATTGAAAACATCGCTGTCTATTTGTTTGAGAACTTAAAAGGGACTTACCACCTACTTCAAAATCAGAAACGATTTTTATCTGAATTTTTTCAATATAAAAATTACTATCCATTATGAAGACATCTAATTCGGAAGACACGCTTGACTGCTGTCCATTACTCGAATAACGAACCGCCATACCATCCTTGCTAATGTTAATAATTTGACCAAAGATAACGGGTTTATAATTAATTATTGCATACACACCATCTTTAGCCTGAAACCGGTTATGATTTCTTTTTTCAACCGGCCCTTCCGCGTTTTTCATGGCAGCAACTCCTTGCTAAAAATTGTCGTTCAAAGCGTTTCTCAAAGCTGAAAAAGACAGAGAAGGGACATTTGATCCGATGATTCCGAACCAGCTCACCATAATCGCTCAACTATTTCCTAACCTGGTGAAATTTTATTTCCATTTTCCCCGATAAAGATAAAATTACTAAGCTTCTTGTTTAATATGCCAAAGTTCTTTTCAAACACGGTCCGACCAAACGGATAGATGGTTTTTAGGCCATTGGTGTCAATAAATATTTCCCAGAAACTGCTGGCAGCTTCACTTAATATGTTTATCAATTCGTGTGCTGAGTTTCCATCAAAATCACCATTTAATTTCAGATGGAGACTGTCTCTTGTTTTATAAGAATAAATTTGGAAATTTGATGCCATTGCCTTCCTCATAAATACTTAATTAGCTGGAGAAAAGGATTCGAGGATTCAAGGATTCCAGGGGTCAAGTGATTGTAAACGATTTAATTCAGATGACGTTAAAATTGGAGTTTTTTCTGCCCTTATTCCTCGATCTTTTCAAAAATATGTCCTAAAAAATGACGCCAAGGATCAAGGTATAATAATCATCTGTTTTTCAGCTTTTTCACTCGAGCCCTTGAACCCTGAGTCCCTTGTCAATCGACCAACTTTTTGGGAGATTGATACATACATTTATATCCGTTGTGCCTTAATTCCCGGCCTTTCGTTTCTATCCGGATTAAGCTCCGGTCAAGTTAAAGACATTGTTGTATGTTCCGAAACAATTCAGACAGGTCTGGTCGTTTTGGGGGTCTTCTTTCCATTGCCTGTCAACCAAGAATTTGTATTCGTATCTTCCGGGAGGAATCATCACACTCTTATTCCACATCCCGTTATCGTTACTTTTCATGGGGTGTTTTTTTTCGCTCCAATCATTAAAATCCCCCATCAGGATGACCTCTTTGGCATCGCTTGATTCAAATGAAAATGTCACCCTCCGACGTTTAATTTTCTGTTTTGAATTGATCTTTTCCATATAAAACCTCCTAAAATAAGACTGATTGATTCAAAAATATGAATTAATTAAAAGGGAGCAAACCTTTCGCAGTCGTATGATCGATTGCAACTCTGTTTTCTTCAGAATAGTCGACTCCGGATTCTATTAGATCTTCTTTTGCTGATAGCTGAATATTTTGTATTGCCTGTAATAATACACAATCTTTATAACAATCTTCTTTGGGTTGATCGTATCTGTGACAAGTCTTGCACGGAGAAGAAATCATAATATCTCATATTTATAGGCTGTTTTAAGATCCGAAATCAGAAAAGGAATACTCTCACTGCCTGCCAAAATAATGGAAGCCTATTTTAATTTAAGGCTCTTCTCCAATTTCGTTGGAGAAGAGGGCCCAAGGATTCAATGAGAACTTGAGACTTACTTTACTTAAATAATTTGGATATGCAAGATGAGATGATTGTGGGTATAATATGGGGTAAAACCCCATATTATGAATAGGATGACAGGTATGTTTTAAGGTTGATTCTTTTGTTTTTTATGCCGATTTTCTTTCGAATATTGTTTCTATGAAAATCGATGGTACTAGATGCCAAATTCATAATTTCTGCAATCTCTTTTGTGGTATTTCCCTGTTTGATCAGATTTGTTACCTGAAGTTCCGTGGGAGAAAGCTTTATTAATTTAGAAGACAAGCCGTGTACAAAAGGAGAAACAATATCATTTAAATTTGATTCTATTATGCCAATATAGGCCCGTTGTTTTTCACCCAATTTTTTCATTTTTAATTTTTCCAGATAGGGAAAGACCAACTCCCTGACATTCAACAACACCTTTTCTTCAAGTTCAACTTTATCTTCTTCCCTTTGCTTCAATAAGACCTTTAATGCTGTATTTGCTTCTTCTAGACCAATGGTTTTTGCCTCCAATTCCATTCCTTTTTGTTTCAGAGCTTTTTCCGCTTTTTTTCGATTTGATATTTCCTTTCTTAATTCTTTGTTGGTTTTTATGAGTTCTGCAGTGCGCTCCTTAACGCGTTTTTCCAACTCGCCGTGTGCCTTGCGCAAAGCCGTCTCACCTCGTTTCTTTTCCGTGATGTCTCTATTGCTGGCGCGTCTTCCAAGAAAGCTGCCGTCATCACCGTAGACGGGTTGACAAATGTGAGCGACCCAGCGTTCATTGCCATTTTGTGTTATGATGCGAAATTCTATTGTTTCTGCATCCATACTTTCTATCTCGTCTTTAAGATGCCGGATGAGCAACTTGCGGTCATCGGGATGGACCATCTTTTCAAGAAATTTAGCGTCTGTCAGGAATTCATTGGCACTGTAACCGGAGATGCGTTGACACGAAGGTGACACATATTGATACGTCCCATCAGGTGCGACCCATGATTCCCAGTCGTAGGTGAAGTCAGCAACCGTACGAAATCGCTGTTCGCTTTCTTTGAGAGCTTGTTCGGCCTCCATCCGTTCTGTAATGTTGCGAACATATTCGACAATGCCGCTTGGATTTCCTTCTGCGTCTAAAATAGGAAAAGAATACAGCTCCAACCATCCAACGGATTGTCCTGATTCAACCAAAGGCACGATATCCATTTGCAGGCTGCCTTTGTCAAGCGCTCTTATAGAAGGACAAATTTCGCAAGGCTCAGTTCTCCCGTGATAAAATTCATAACATTTCTTTCCCTTGAACGGCATGGCATGAGCGTACCATTTCACCATTGTATTATTGATCCGCATAATATTTAAATCTTTGTCAAGAACGGAAATGCCGTCCTGTATGGCATCAAATATGTTCTGTAAAAACCGTTCACTTCTCCTCAATTTGTCTTCGGCTTTTTTGTGATGGGTGATATCAAAAAATACGCCGGTTACATATTCCATATTTCTTTTATTATCACAAACGATCTGGCCTCTTTCTTGTATCCAATGGATGTTCCCGGTTTTGGATCTAATCCTGTATTCCCTTAAATATGACTTGTCTGTCTCTAGAAGGGCCTCTACAAAATGTTCTCTGGCAGTTTCAAAGTCTTCCTCAACGATGATATCAGACCATTTCATTTTCCGGGCGTTAAATTCATCAACATCATAACCGGTCAATAATTCAATTTTTCGATCAAAGAATTCAACAGACCAGTCTTTATATCCTTTGTATAAAACACCCGGGAGATTATCGACCAACAATCTGTATTTTTCCTCACTTTTCCGAAGCCGCTCCTCCATCTGTTTACGATCAAACATTTTTTTATCTAATTTCATAGTGTTCTCTATTTGATGTTATTTTTAATTGATTTTAAATTATTCGATAATGAATGCTTCAATAAACAGCACAACTTTGAGATTATTAAAGAGATGGATTTCGCTGAGGAAGATGATGTTCTGTGCTTGAATTAATTTAACATGGGGAGAAATGGAATTGCAATTGTTTAATTTTTGAGGCAGGTTCTATAACCGCTATGCACTTTCCGCACGAACGTTCCCATCCTCACATTCCCAAAGCGTGAAGGAGATCCGGTTTCAGACACCCACTATCGGAAAAATATGTTTCTTAATCCAGGCGACACCCGAATCAGCCATTAGGCGGGCCCGTTGAGTGCTTTCCCGGCTGACAGAACTGATCAGAGGCGTCTGTTCCGTAAGTTTCAGGTTTCTCCCCAGCAGGTGGCGGTGCTTGTTGACAAAGTCGTCCGGCAGGTCGTCGGACAGCTCAACCCCTTTCATCGTCGCCCAGGCCGAGGTCCACGCGC